>DATEEB010000299.1:0-4749 GCA_035281345.1 Rhizomicrobium sp.
AGCCCGCCCCGCTCCGGTCCCACCAGATGGGCGGCGACATTGAAGGGCGTATAGGCCAAGGGTCCGCCGAAATGGCCCGTCTGCGCATAATTGCCCAGCAGCACTAGGGTCATGCAGGTCATGAACCCGACATCTTCCAGCCGCTCGCGCTCTTCCCGATCCAAACCGCTCAACGCAACCCCCTGAGTTTTTTGTGTTCCATGCATGATGTCACCCACCAAGTCTTGAGCCATAAAAGCCGCCCCAATCCACATGGGTGAGGCAGCGCCGCCGGGATACGCAAAAACCAGCCGGATTCCCAGCCAAGATTTTGTTTTCTTGCCGTTTTGTGGCCTGTTTGGCGCTCCCGGAACCGCGTTTTACGCGGTTTTGTTGTTAATTAATAACACAAATCCCAAGACGTGCGGGGAATTGTTCGCGCGCGGCCAGCCATCAGAACGCATGCGCCTTCACCAGGGCCCAGGCTTTCCGCCCCTGGGCCAGCGCCAATTCGTCCACCGCCTCCGCCGTGACCCGCGATAAAATCCTTCCCGCTTTTGTTTGCAGTGCAACCATACGGCCGCCATCGGCCTCCTGCCGGATGGAGAGGATTTCACCCTCCAGAATATTGCGGGTGGAGATCGCCTTGGGGCGTTCCGCCGCCAGCACCACCTGATCGGCGCGCAGCCAAAGATAGCGCTGCGCCTTGTCATGAACGGTATGTAACAAAAGGCTGGAGACCGCGGCGCCGTTATCGCGCGCATCCAGCAAAGCCGCGAAGGCCGGATCGGCGGTCGCGGCATCGAAGGGACCGCTGGACACCACCTCTCCCGCTTTCAGCGCCACCAGATGCGAAGCAAGCGACGCCGCATCGTCGATGCTGTGGGTGACCACCAGCATGGGCAGATGGAAACTGCGGTGCATCTCCAGCAGCACCTTGATGAAGGCGCGGCGGCGTTGCCCGTCCAGGGCGGCGAAAGGCTCGTCCAGCAAAAGAAAGTCGGGGGCCGCAGCGAGCGCACGCGCCAGCGCCACTCGGCTTTTTTCCCCCCCGGAAAGATTTCCCACCGGACGATCCAGCAAAGCCATGATGTCAAAGAAGCGCGCAACCTCTTCGAGCCGGGGCCGCTTATCCGCTGGCGCACGCGTCCAGGCATAGGCGATATTACGCCGCGCCGTCAGATGCGGAAACAGGCGCGCATCCTGGAACACCATGCCGATGCCGCGCTTGTGCGGCGGCAGATGCGTTCCCTGCGCGCTCAGCATCCGTTTCCCCAAGCGGATTTCGCCTTGAGACGGTACCAAACCGGCGATCGCCGCCAGCAGACTGGACTTGCCGCCACCGGATGGTCCGAACAGAACCGTGATGCCATCGCCGGGTGCGGTGAATTTGGCGGCCAGACGAAAGGCGCCCCGTGTCAGACGAACATGCACATCCAGCGTCTTCATCCCTGAAGCCGCCTTCGCATCCAGCGCTGGAGCAGTTCCGCGCCGATCAGGCCGCTTAGCGCCAGAGCGAAAGACATCGCTGCGAGGCGCAGCGCCTGCGCCTCCCCGCCCGGCTGCTGCAGAACGGCATAGATCGCCAAAGGCAGGGTCTGGGTTTCACCGGGAATGTTGGCGGCGAAGGTGATCACCGCGCCGAACTCACCCATGCCGGCCGCAAAAGCGGTGACCGCGCCCGCCAGAATTCCGGGGGCCGCCAGCGGCAGCGCGAGGGTGAAGAACCGGTCCCAAGGTCCGGCGCGCAACACCGAGGCGGCTTGGAACAGGCGCGCATCCATGGCTTCGAAGGCAATGCGGATGGCGCGCACCAAAATCGGAAAAATCATCACCGCGGTGGCCAAGGCCGCGCCTTCCTGGGTGAAGACCAGACGAATGCCCGCCACATCTTCCAGCCACACACCGACAGGTCCGCGCCGCCCCAACAGCAGCAACAACAGAAAGCCGGTCAAAACGGGCGGCAGGATAATCGGCAAATGCACCAAGCCATCCAGGGTGAATTTTCCGGGAAAACGGCGCGACAGCAAAAAGGCGCAGGCAATCGCCAGCGGCAAGGACCAGACAAGCGCCAGCAGCGCCACGCGGAAACTGGTCGCCAGGATTTCCCATTCCGCCGCCGACAGCATCAAAAACCTTCCAGCGGCAAGACGTCCACGATTGTGCCCACCGCTGCCGCGGGCGCGCCGGCCGGCAAACGGATAAGCGCATTGGCGGCGGAAAAGACCGAGATCAAGGATGAGTCTTGATCCTCAAATGCGCGCGCGGTCAACCGGCCTTGACCGTCGCTGTCCAGCCGCGCGCGCAAGTAATGCTCGCGCGGGCCGTTGGCGGGCAGTGCCTGCAACAGATGCGCGCGGCGCATCGCGACACAGGATTGCGGATCACGCCCCAGCATGGCCTCGATCAAGGGACGCAGAAAAAGCGCGGCGGAGACCAAGGCGGAAGCGGGATTGCCCGGCAGGCCCAACACCTTGCCATGCGGCGTGGTGCCGAACCAGGTCGGCTTGCCCGGCCGCACCGCGATCTTTTCCACGGCCAGCTCCAGTCCCAATTTTGTCAATGCGGGCCGCGCGTGATCGTGATCGCCCACCGAGGCGCCGCCGATCACCACCAACAGATCGCTGTCCTTCAACCCTTGTTCGGCGGCACGCGCGATAGCCCGGGCATCGTCCTTCTCCACGGCCAGGCGAACTGGGTGGCCGCCCCAGCCTTGTATCAAAGCCCCGATGCCGAAGGTCGCGGAGTCGAAAATCTGGAATTTCCCCGGCGCGGTTCCGGGCGCCGCCAACTCATCGCCGCTGCTCAGAATGGCGATGCGCGGCGCACGCGCGGCTTGAAACACAGCCGCGCCCGCTGCCGCAATCAAAGAGAGCGCCACGCCGTCCAGACGCCGTCCAGCCGGTAACAGCAAGGCGCCGGCTTTAAAGTCGCCGCCACGCGGACGGATATTTTTTCCCGCCGCAACCGCGGGAACGACAACAAGATCGCTGTCGCCCTGGATATCTTCCTGAATAACGACCGTATCGGCGCCATCCGGCATCGCGGCGCCGGTGGAAATGCGAATGGCCTGCCCCCTTTCGACGCGGCCTTCGAAACCCCGGCCGGCGGCGGATTCGCCCACCACCGACAATGTTCCAGGCGTGTCGCTGCTTCTCAGCGCATAGCCGTCCATGGCGGAGACCGC
The DNA here is from genome assembly GCA_035281345.1 of Rhizomicrobium sp. GTDB lineage: Bacteria > Pseudomonadota > Alphaproteobacteria > Micropepsales > Micropepsaceae > Rhizomicrobium. The sequence continues at coordinate 3,167 of DATEEB010000299.1, forward strand.
GAAAGGTGGCTGATCGCGGGTGGCGACAATATTTTCCGCCAGCACCCGGCCCAGCCCCTGCCCCAAAGAAACAAGTTCCGCCACAGGGGCGCGCACATTTGCCAACATCACGGCGCGTGCCGCAGCGACCGAGGGCATAACCGTCTTGGCAGGATGGGGGCTCTGTGACACGTTATTCCCGACTGTATCGAACGCAGCGCGGAAACGCTAAGCCGCGAGAAACGCCTTGTCCATCAACCGCCGCATCGCCGTATTCGCCGCCCTGCCCGCGCTCTATTTTGCGCCGGCCCAGGCCCAGACTCCTGTTACCGTTTTCGCCGCCGCCTCCCTCACCGATAGCCTAAAATCGGTGGCCGATGCCTATAAGGCCCGGACCGGGATCGGCGTGGTTCTGTCCTTCGGTGCCTCCTCCACCCTGGCGCGGCAGATCGAGCAAGGCGCCAAAGCCGATCTGTTTTTCTCGGCCGATGCCGATTGGATGGATTATCTCCAACAGAAAGGTCTGATCACCGCCGGCACGCGCAAGAATCTCTTGGGCAATCGGCTGGTGCTGATCGCCGCATCCGATGCCAGGCCCGTGCCCAGGATCGCGCCGGGTTTTGATCTGGCGGGCGCTTTGGGCGATGGCCGTTTGGCTCTGGCCGATCCGGACTCGGTACCGGCGGGGAAATATGCCAAGGCGGCGCTGACCGCGCTGGGCGTGTGGGACAACGTCGCATCCAAAGTGGCCAGGGCGGAGAATGTGCGCGTGGCATTGGAATATGTCGCGCGCGGCGAAGCGCCTTACGGTATTGTCTATGCGACAGATGCCAAAGTGACGCCCCAACTGCGGGTGGCGGGCGTTTTTCCCCAAAACAGCCATGCACCCATCGTTTATCCCACCGCCTTGACCAAAAGCGCCGCGCCGGGCGCCAGAGCCTTTCTGGAATTCCTAGGCAGCGCCGAAGCGCGCGCGATCTTCGCAAAGGCGGGCTTTATGCCGCGTTAGAGTCGGTTGTGGTCAAATTTACCCGAACTTGTCATCCCGGAAGCCGCGTAGCGGCTATCCGGGATCCATCGTGCCGCCTGCAAGATGGATCCCGGCTCGCGCGATGCGTCGATACGCGTCTTTCGCTGCCGCTCAAGACCTATCGACCATCGCTTGGCCGGGATGACAAACTGGGTTTGATTCAATCCGAAACACTTCACTCTAGGGAGCACGGCGATAATCGCCCGAAGCACCGCCGCTTTTTTCCAACAGCGTGATGCCTTCGATCACCATGGCGCGGTCGGAGGCCTTGAGCATGTCATAGATGGTGAGACAGGCCACCGACACCGCCGTCAGCGCTTCCATCTCCACACCCGTCTGGCCGCAAGTCTTGGCCCGCGCCGTCACCACCAAGGCCTTGGCCGATTCATCGGCGGCGATGTCCACTTGGATGCTGCTCAGCGCAATCTGATGGCAAAGCGGGATCAGTTCAAAGGTACGCTTGGCCGCCATGATCCCGGCCAATTCCGCCGCCGCCCGCACGCTGCCCTTTTTGGAGTCGCCATCCAGCGCCTTGCGCAAACTTTCCGCCGCCATGCGCACCCGGCCCTCAGCC
>DATEEB010000300.1:0-2017 GCA_035281345.1 Rhizomicrobium sp.
GTTCCCAGGCTGGCGGCGGGATTGCCCAGCGCCGTCCAGATTTCACGCAGGAACGCAACAATGGAAGACTTGCCCTTGGTGCCGGTGATCGCGGCGACGATATCGGGCTGGCTGCCATAGAAGGCGGCGGCATAGCGGGCAAGATCGGCGCGGGGATTTTCCGCCGGAATGAAGCGCGCGCCCAAGGCGGTCACGTCGGCGGCGAGCGCTGGTGCGCCCAACACCGCCACGGCACCGCGCGCCACGGCATCCTTCACAAATTTCGCGCCATCGGTCCTGCTGCCGCTCAAAGCCGCAAACAGATAACCAGGCTTCACCTTTCGGCTATCGCTGGTCAGCCCGGTAAAATCTTTCACGCCCAAATTGGCCACATATCCCGCCCCGGTTTTGGGGGTGAGAGGCGGCAGTATGGCATCGGATTGTGGCGTCATTACGAGGTTACTCGCCCGACGCCGCTTGGGTCGCCGCCACTTGGGTCACGGCCACTTGGGTGGCCGCCAGCTGTGTCGGCATCAAAGGGATTGGCGGAGCATTGTTGGGCACCCCCAACAGGGGCGCGATACGCTGGATAATGCGGCCCGCCTGAGGCGCGGCGGTGTAACCGGCCGTGGCGAAACCGAAGGTATCCCTAGTGGGTTTGGGCTGATCCATCAGAACCATCACGGCATAGCGCGGATTGTGCACCGGAAAAACGGCGGCAAAGGACGTGCGTAAAGCGTTGCGAATATAGCCGCCGCGCGGACCGGGCATTTCCGCGGAGCCGGTCTTGCCCCCGACATCGTAGCCGATCGCCTCCGCGGAACGCCCGGTTCCGTCGGTCACGACATAGCGCAGCAATGCGCGCATTTTTTCGCTGGTCTGCAGTGTGATCACCTGCTCGCCGCGCCGGTCGGTATCCGGTTCCTGACGCACGAAGGTGGGCGTGATGCGGCGGCCCCCATTGACCACCGAGGCCAGCGCGGCGGTGAAGCTGAGCGGGCTGACAGAGATGCCGTGACCGAAGCCGACCGTGGCGGTTTCGATGGCGCCCCATTGCTTGCGGGGATAGAGGGGATAGGCTTTTTCCGGCAGGTCGGTGGTCAGCGGCGTCAAAAGCCCCATGGTGCGCAAGAAGGCGCGCTGACGCTCGCCACCGGAGCGTAGCGCGATCTGGGAGGTGCCGATGTTGGAGGACTGTGCCAGCACGTCGCGCGCCGCCATGAAGGACGGCATGTGGTGGGCCTCGTTGATCTTGTGTTTGCCGACTTTGAAACCAGCGGGAATGGCAAACAGCTCGTCTTCGCGGACGGCGCGGTCTTCCAAGGCCAAGGTGAAAGTGAAGATCTTGAAGATCGACCCCAGCTCGTAGATGTCCTGCGCCATGATGTTTCGCTGGGAGTCGCCCTTCAGCAGACGGCGCAGATTGGGATCAAAATCGGGCAGCGACACCATCGCCAGTATCTCGCCGCTATTGACGTCCATCACAATAGCGCCGGCGGCATGGGCGCGGAATTTCGCGCGCGCCTTGGCGAGTTCATCGCCGACAATGAATTGCACGCGATTGTCGATCGAGGTCGCGACCTTGTTTCCGCCGGCATCGCGCAACGCGTCCTGCAGACCCAACTCCAGGCCCGACACGCCTTTGCCATCAGGATCGGTGACGCCGACGATCTGGGCGGCACTACGGCCATTGGGATAGTAGCGCTTGGCGCCCGGCTCGAACTCAAGCCCCGGCAGGCCCAGACTCATCACCTTGGCTTCGACATCGGGCGAAATCTGGCGCGCCACCAGCACATAGGGGCTCTTGGCATTGTTGAAGCCGTTCAGCAGCCTGCTCTGGCTGGCGCCGGTGACGCGCGCCAAATCGCGCGCGGCTTCGCGCTTGTCCCAAAAAACACGCGGGCGGGCATAAAGGTCTTTCACCGGCAAGTCGCGCGCCAAAAGCTCGCCGTTGCGGTCGGTCAGATCGGCGCGCGCGGTCAACGCCGCCGCCGCGCGGCCGCTTTCCAAGGTTTTCAGAAGCGTGACATGAACCAGA
>DATEEB010000301.1:0-3717 GCA_035281345.1 Rhizomicrobium sp.
ATGAATCCTTGACCCAAAAGGCGGCTGAAAGCTTGACCGCCTCCGGCGGTGCGCCTATTTCCAGCCCATGACCGTGCGCCCCATTCTAACCGCCCCCGATCCGCGCCTCCAAGCTGTCTCTATGGATGTGGAGCGGGTGGACGATGAGATTCGCAAGCTGGTGGACGACATGGCTGACAGCATGTACGAGGCCGATGGCATCGGCCTGGCCGCCATTCAGGTCGGCGTGCCCGCGCGCGTGCTGGTGATCGACCTGGACCAGAAAGAGGGCAAGAAGAATCCGGTTGCCTATATCAATCCGAAAATCCTCTGGGCCTCGGAGGAGATGGCGGTGTTCGAGGAAGGCTGCCTGTCGGTGCCGGAGATTTGGGACGATGTCGAACGTCCTGCCCGCATCAAGTGCGAGTATCTGGACCGCGACGGCAACAAGCAGTTGTTGGAAGCCGATGGCCTGCTGGCCACCTGCCTGCAACATGAAATCGATCACCTGAACGGGGTGCTGTTCATCGACCATCTGTCGCGGCTGAAGAAAAGCATGGCGATCAAGAAGCTTACCAAGGCGAAAAAACTTAAGGCTGCGGGTTAAGTGCTGGACGCGGGAACACCGAGCTTCCGACTCACGCTGCGCCGCCCACGGCCGTACGCTGTCGCTACGGCCTTGGCTGATACCGAGTAAGCGGAAATGGTTTTGCGGCTTGCGTTTATGGGCACCCCGGATTTCGCGGTGCCCGCGCTTGCCGAACTGATCGCCCAAGGTCACGACATCGCGTGCGTCTATTCCCAGCCGCCGCGCCCCAAGGGCCGCGGCATGGCGCTGGAGCCTGGGCCGGTTCACAAGTTCGCCGAACTGGCCAAGCTGCCCGTTCGCACGCCACTGTCGCTGAAGAGCATGGATGAACAAGCGGCTTTCGCGGTGCTGAATCTGGATGCTGCGATTGTCGTGGCGTACGGCTTATTGTTGCCCAAAGCGATTTTGGATGCGCCCAAGCTGGGCTGTTTTAATCTGCATGGCTCGCTTCTGCCGCGTTGGCGCGGTGCCGCGCCCATCCAGCGGGCGGTGATGGCGGGCGATACCGAAACCGGCGTGATGGTGATGCAGATGGAAGAGGGGCTGGATACCGGTCCCGTGCTGATGGCCGAGCGGGTGCCGGTGGGCCGCAAGACCAGCGGTGATCTGACCACGGAATTGTCGCGGCTGGGCGCGGACCTGATGGTGCGGGCGCTGGGGGCGCTGGAACGCGGCGCGGTGATGCCACAGCCGCAACCCGAAGACGGCGTCACCTATGCCAAAAAAATCCTCAAGGAAGAGGCTCGCATAGACTGGCATCAGTCCGCGCATGAAATCGATTGCCATATTCGCGGCCTCTCGCCGTTTCCCGGTGCCTGGACCGAGGCCAATGGCGAGCGGCTGAAAATTCTCTATGCCGAGCCGGTCAGCGGCAGCGGCCGGCCAGGCATCCTGCTCGATGACGAACTGACCGTGGCTTGCGGCGACGGCGCCCTAAAATTGCTGAAAGTTCAACGCGCCGGAAAATCGGCGATGACGGCGGCGGAATTGCTGAAGGGCTTTGCTCTGCCGCGCGGCACGCAACTGGCCTGATGCCGCGCTATCGCTTGACCCTGGAATATGACGGCGCGCCCTTTGTCGGCTGGCAGCGCCAGGACAACGGCCCCTCAGTGCAGGGCGCGTTGGAAGCGGCAATCGAAAAACTCTCAAGCGAGCGCGTGACGGTGACCGGCGCCGGCCGCACCGATGCGGGGGTACACGCCCTGGGACAGGTGGCGCATTTCGATCTGGAAAAACACTTCGAGCCCGGCAAGGTGCGGGATGCGCTGAATTATTATCTGCGTCCCGATCCGGTGGTGGTGCTGGAATCGGACGCGGTGGACGGCGAATTCCACGCCCGCTTTTCCGCCACGGCGCGGCATTATCTATTCCGCATTTTCAACCGCCGCAGCCCGCCGGCCCTGGAAGATGGCCGGGTCTGGCATGTCAGCCCCAAGCTGGATGCCGATGCCATGCATGCCGCGGCGCAGTTGCTGCTGGGCCAGCATGATTTCACTACTTTCCGGGCCGCCGAATGCCAGGCCCAGTCGCCGGTCAAGACTTTGGACCGGCTGGATGTCAGCCGCCGCGCCGATGAAATCTATATCGAGGCCTCGGCGCGGTCCTTCCTGCATCACCAGATCCGTTCCTTCGCCGGAACGCTGAAACTGGTGGGGGAAGGCAAATGGGCACCACGCGATGTCGCGGATGCCTTGGTCGCGAAGGATCGCGCGCGTTGCGGGCCTGTCTCGCCGCCGGATGGGCTTTATCTGGTGCGCGTGGATTACTGACTGCTTAGGGTGAACAATTTGCTGTATCCCACGCACGGCCAGTCCTTATAGTAGCGTTGGACCGAGATGGAATAGGCGCGTGGGCAAAAGAGGAATTTCAGAAGGCGTGGTGCACAAAGTGCCAGCGGATTTACGGAAAGCCCTTACCGCCGACAAAGCGGCGCTCGGAAAATGGGAAGATATTACGGCACTTGCTCGCAACGAGTGGATTTGCTGGATTGAATCGGTCAAGACGCCAGAGACAAGAAATCAACATCTCAAGCGAACGGTTACAGAACTTAAAGAAGGCGTGCGCCGCCCTTGTTGCTGGATGGGGTGTGTTCATCGAAAGGATAAACCACTAAGTCCTTCGCAAAAATTCCTGCTCGGTAGATCTTCTAAAAAGTGAAATGGGATAACGCTCAAGCTGTGATTGGAGAAAGGCCGCACCCCGGGGAACAAGGGTGCGTTCAAAGATCGATCAAGGTCACCATGCCCGGATCGATCGGTTCGCCCAGGAATATCTCGCCCAGATGGGCAAAGCGTCCCGGCGCGTCGGTGGCCAGGAAGAGCGAAGACGCCGGGCCGCCCTGCTGTAATAACGAGTTTTCCAGCAGAATTTTTTCCACCGCCGCTGCCGTGGTCTCGGCGCTGTCGATCAACACCACATCGCTGCCCGCGACCTTGGCGATGGTCTGTTTCAGCACCGGAAAATGGGTGCAGCCCAGCACCAAGCCGCGCGGCCGAGGCATGGTGGCCAGGAGCGGGTCCAGATAACGCCGCGCCGCCAGCTCGGCGATGGGACCGTCGCGCAAGCCTTCTTCCGCCAAGGCGACGAACAGCGGACAGGCCTGTTGCACCACCGGCATGTGGGGCGCGATGGCCTGAATGGCGCGCACATAGGCGCCACCTTTGACCGTGCCTTCGGTGGCGATGATCGCGATGGGGCCTTCGGGCGCGGCGGCCACCGCGGCTTGTGCGCCCGGTTCGATCACTCCCACCACCGGCAAGGGCGCAAGGGTCTGTTGCAGAGTGGGAAGGGCGGCGGCGCTGGCGGTGTTGCACGCCACCACCAACAGCTTGATGTCATGGCGCATCAGCGCCGCAGACGCCTGCACCGCATAGCGCGTCACGGTATCGGCGCTTTTGGTGCCATAAGGCAGCCGCGCCGTGTCGCCCAGATATACAAAGCTTTCGTGTGGCAGATGCGCCTTGAGCGCGCGCATCACCGTCAGGCCGCCCATGCCGGAATCGAAAATCCCGATAGGCCTCAAAGCGGCGGCTTCGCGAAATAGGCGTTCAAAAGCGCGGCATAGATGTCGGTCAAAGCGGTGATCTCCGCCACCGGCACGCATTCATCGGCCTTGTGCATGGTGGCGCCCGCCAGGCCCAATTCCACCA
>DATEEB010000302.1:0-8679 GCA_035281345.1 Rhizomicrobium sp.
GCCCATCAGCAGCAGCGACACGACCTGCAAGAACTGGACGAGCAATGGCGAGGGTTCGGCCATGGTGGGCCACCATGACCGCACGGGCCCCAACGCCAACCGCAATTACACCTCCTGGAACGCCGCACATATGTCGCGCTCTTGCAGCCAGCCGGACCTGGTCGCCACGGGCGGCGCGGGCCAGTTCTATTGCTTCGCCGCGAACTGAAAGCCTTATCGGGAAAAGAAAAAGCCCGGGTGAGCGGATTAAGCGAAAGGTCCAATGGACCTTTCGCCCGCCCGAACGGGTCGTAGCGACAGTGTGCGAATGCGGCGCGCAGCCAAGCGCGGCGCGAGGCCGGGACGAAGCTGCTTCGAATGCAAAAGCTCGGCTCACTCTCGCGAGGCCGGGGAGATAGAGAAAGGACCTCGGTGAGGCATCGCCAGCTCCCTTTTCATTTCAATTTGTGGAATGTCCGCTTTGGGTCAAAAGCTGACATTCGCCAGCGACCAACTTTGCACTGACACCCTGTCAGCTACCCCACTCTGCCATCCGCCGCTGGATCTGGTCATGGGTATGCCCGAGCCGGTACAGCACAGAACAAGCCGAAATTTTGTTATGATAAGCTGAGGTATTCAGCTTGGAGCGGATATGAAAGCGAAAGTCGCCGCCGCGTTGCTATTTTTTCCAATCGCGCTGATCGCTGCTGGGCCTTCGGCCATGGCTGGATACCAGTGCGTCGCGCAGAACATGCGCGGCGATCCGACCGTCCGGTTTGATAGAGTTACAGCTACAGTATTGGATCGCCACCGAACCTATGTCGAGCACTTGATTAATTTGGGAGTCACGGACCCTAAACTGTATTTACGCCGATCTTTCGTCATAAACTATTCAGTCATAAACTATTCAAACGCGACGGACAGCCCGGCGATTGTTACCAGTGTGGGCTTCAACTTTCCTGTCTTCGTTAAGCCACCCATCCGACCTTTATTCGCATTTCTCATTCTTGATAGCGGCGAATATGTTGCGCGGTTGGCTATGGACGCTGATGGCCGTGATCAAGTCTGGCGCTCCAAAGTAGGGTCCAAGACGGGCGCCCCGCCTTATTATCTTTTAGTAAGCTTCAGCGTGGATACCGAAAACAGAATATTTCTTGACGCACTTGGAAAAGCAGCTTCGATGGCAATCGAGCTGAAATACATTGATGGCGAAACTTTAACGCGAGAGACATTTAGCGTAGGTCGCGAGTACATCCAGGATACTCAAATTTTGGCTCAGAAAATGTACAGAGAAAATAGCGAAAAATGTCGGGTCGTCCCACCGCTGGAGGAGGTAGAGTTCTAACCCCGTCGACTTATGACAATGGCTTGTTACTCCTATACTGGATCGACGTCCGCTTTTGGCGCAAAGCGGACATTGAGGTGGGACTAAAGGCTGTACTGGGGCTTCGGTCGGGCTTTTTTGCTTGTGCTGGTATGATCTCAGCGATCTTGATCCGGCAGTAGCACTTCCCGCACGCCTTTATGATTGGGGGCAGAGACCACGCCATCCTGTTCCATGCGTTCGATCAGGCTGGCGGCGCGGTTGTAGCCGATCTGCAGCCGCCGCTGGATGTATGAGGTGGACGCCTTTTTGTCCCGTGCCACCACCGCCAGGGCCTTGTCGTACAGATCGTCGCCGGATTCGCGGTTGCCCCCGCCCAAAAGCGCATAGGGATCGTCGCTCTCCTCGTCGGGTTCTTCGGTGACTGCGTCCAGATATTCCGGCGTGCCTTGGCTTTTGAGAAAACGCACCACGTCTTCCACTTCATGGTCGGAGACAAACGGGCCATGGATGCGTTTGATGCGCCCGCCCGCCGCCATGTACAGCATATCGCCCTGACCCAGAAGCTGTTCGGCGCCCTGCTCGCCCAAAATGGTGCGGCTGTCGATCTTGGACGTCACCTGGAAGGAAATGCGGGTGGGGAAATTGGCCTTGATGGTGCCGGTGATCACGTCCACCGACGGGCGCTGGGTCGCGGCGATCAAGTGGATGCCAGCGGCACGCGCCATTTGCGCCAGGCGCTGCACCGCGCCTTCGATTTCCTTGCCCGAGATCATCATCAGATCGGCGACTTCGTCCACCACCACCACGATATAGGGCATGGCTTCGAATTCCAGATTCTCGTCTTCGTAAACCGGCTTTCCGGTCTCGCGGTCGAAACCGGTCTGCACCGTGCGCTTGAGGATTTCGCCCTTGTCCTTGGCCTTGCGGACGCGCTCATTGAAGGCTTCCACGCCGCGCACGCCCAGCTTGGACATTTTGCGATAGCGGTCTTCCATCTCGCGCACCGCCCATTTCAACGCCACCACCGCCTTGCGCGGATCAGTGACCACGGGGGAGAGAAGGTGAGGAATGCCGTCATAGACCGACAATTCCAGCATTTTGGGATCGATCATGATCAGGCGGCACTGCTGCGGCGACATCCGGTAGAGCAGCGATAGGATCATGGTGTTCAGCCCGACCGATTTGCCGGAACCGGTGGTGCCCGCCACCAGCAAATGGGGCATCTTGGCCAGGTCCGCCATCACCGGCTCGCCGCCGATGGTCTTGCCCAGCGCCAAGGTCAGCGGCGCGCGGGCCTTTTCATAGTCGGTGCTGGCGAACATCTCACGCAAGAAAACGGTCTCGCGGAACTGGTTGGGCAATTCGATGCCGATCACATTGCGGCCCGAAATGGTGGCGATACGTGCCGCCACCGCCGACATGCTACGCGCCACATCGTCGGACAGGGAAATCACGCGGGATGATTTCACGCCGGCGGCGGGCTCGAATTCATAGAGGGTGACAACCGGACCGGGGCGCACCGCGGTGATGCGGCCCCTGACGCCGAAATCGGTCAGCACCGCTTCCAGCATGCGGGCATTTTCTTCCAACGCTTCGTCGGAGAGGGTGTGGGTGTTCTTGACCGGCGGAGCTTCTGTCAACAGCCCCAGCGCCGGCAATTGATAGTCGCCCGAGGCCAAGTTCAGTGCGGGTTGCTTGTCGGCGCGCTTGGGTGCGGCCACGCGCGCATCGCGCCGCACGCGATTGCTCTGGCGCTCCGCCAAGCGGGTGGCGGCGATCGGCTCGGGCCTTAGCGATCCCGGTGCCTCGTCATCCTGGTCCAGGTGATAAGCGCCTTCGTCGTCGTCTTCATACTGTTCATCGGCTTCTTCATCATGATGACCGAAGCTGATATGGGGCTTGCGGACCAAGCCCGCCAGCCATCTCGCGCCGGCGGGAATATTCATCACGCCATGCGCGATGGGCATGAAGCGCAAGCCGGTGGCCAGGAAGGCCAGCGGCAGGCCCAAGGCCAAAAATCCCAGTGGCAAGACCCAAGCCAGCGCAGGCATTTGCCACGTCTGCGCCGCATGGGCGCAAAGACTATTGGCCGCAATGCCGATCATGCCGCCTGCGCCCGCGGGCAAGCTGGTCAAGGGCGGCATCAGCCCCAACCCAGCCGCGACCGCGAAAGTGCCCAGCGGCCAAGCGAGCAGACGCCACATCGCGTATTTGAGCGATTTGCCCTTTATGGCGCGCGTGCCCCAGACAAACAAAGGCGCCAGAAAGGCCAAAGCCGCCCAGCCGAAAACTTGCAGCATCAGATCTGCCGCCACCGCACCCATCGGTCCCAGCCAGTTGCTGGCGTCCCGCAGATTGGCGTTGTTCAAGCTGGCATCGTCGGAAGAATAACTGAGCAGGGCCAGCAGCATCGCCGAAGTCGCCAGCACCAGCAGCAGGCCGGCGCCGCGCATGGTGACGATTCGCATCAGCCGGTTCATGGCGTGCTTGGCGTCCGCCAGGGCGTCGCTCATGGCGCTGCCCTTGGCGCGGGGGTGATAGACGCCGCCGATCATCCTGCTCTGAGCCATGTGCGCTGCCCCTGGGACTAGAGAATTTCCCGCAGTCTTTCGAGTGCGGTCATAATGGTTGACAAGTCGTTAACAAGCGCCACCCGGACATAGGAAAAGCCAGGGTTTGACTGGGTTTTTCCGATGAAAATTTCCCTACCCATATAGGCGCCGGGGAGCAGTCTTACCCCCTGTTCGCGCCAGGCTTTGAGGGCGAATTCTTCGCCATTGCCGACATCGAGCCAGAGAAAAAAGCCGCCGCCCGGTCTGGTCATCCGATCGCCCAGGATGCGTTCCGCCGCATCCATCTTTTCCTGATAGGCGGCGCGGTTGGCGATGACATGGTCTTCGTCGCGCCAGCAGGCGGCGCTGGCCGCCAGCAAGGGCGTGGGAACTGTCGGCCCCGCGACATTGCGGAAGGCACGAAATTTCTCGATCAGCTTGGGGCAGCCCGCCACCAGGCCGGAACGCAAGCCCGGCAAGCCGGAACGCTTGGACAAAGAATGAAAGCTCAGCAGGCGAGAAAATCCGCCACTTTGGCCAAGGCGGGCGGGAAGCGCGCAGGACGGCGCAGAATCGAACCAGATATCGGCATAACATTCGTCCGCCAGCACGATGAAGTCATGGCGGTCGGCCAGTGCGAATAGATTTTTCCAGTAAGCCTCGTTCGCCACCGCGCCTTCGGGATTGGACGGTGAGCAGATGTAGACCGCCGCCAGCCGTTCCAAGGTTTCTTCCGGCAGGCCCGCGAAGTCGGGCAAGAATCCGTTTTCCTTCAGCGCCGGCACGTAGAGCGGCTCGGCGCCAGATCCCAGCGCCGCCGCCGCATAGCATTGATAGAAGGGATTGGGCATCGCCACGATGGGGCGCGCACCGGCTTTGCTTTCCGGCATTAGGGGAAACAGCACCGAGAACAGGCCTTCGCGCGTGCCGTTCAGCGGCAGCAGATTTTTTTCCGGATCGATGGCGTCCTTCAGGGCAAAGCGCGTCTTCAGCCAGCCCGCAGCAGCCTGCCGCCAGTCTTGCGTGCCGATGATCGCCGGATATTTGCCGAAGCTGGCGGCACTTTTGGCCAGCGCCTCTTTCACAAAGTCAGGCACGCTGCCGGAGGGATCGCCCACGGCCAGGCTGATGGGCTCCTTGCCCGGTTTGGTATCGCCCAACAGCGTCGCCAGACGGGCAAAAGGACCCGGAGGCAATTGGGCAAGTCGGCCGGCAAACGACACGCGAATCTCCCGCGAAATTGCCGGCAATTTAGGGGTTCAGGGCCCAAAAAAGAAAGGGGCGCAAAGGCTCGAGCGCGATGGTGCCCAACGTACCGGTGTCAGCAGTTTCAGAAGTCTCGAGCCGCGCATTTCTCGCGGCGACCATCCGCTAGGGTCGTGACCCGCCTCCCCCTTCGGCGCGTCAGCGCCAGGAAGGGGGAGGTGGCCAAGACGGGCGCAGCCGCGAAGCGGCTGCGTGATAGTCGAGGGTGAGGTTGGCGGCCAAGCCAACCGAACGCCAAAGCGCCGAAGGCGCGCAGGCCGGAACGGAGGGGGTTCAAGAATAAAACAGCACCAAAGAAAAGGGCGCCAGCGGATGCTGGCGCCCGATCTATTCAGTGATGCACCGTCTCACCGTGCAGATTGATATCCAACCCCTCGACCTCGACTTCCGGCGGCACGCGCAGACCCACAATCACATCCACCGCCTTGAGAATGATGAAGGTGACGACGCCGCAATACACAAAGGTGATGCCCACGTCATAGAACTGGATCAGCATCTGATGGAAATTACCGTCGGCCAGCCAGCCCTTGCCCGCGCTGTTGATCGCGCTTTTGGCGAAGACGCCGGTCAGAATGGCCCCCAGCGCGCCGCCCACGCCATGCACGCCCCAGGCATCCAGGCTGTCATCGTAGCCCAGCGCCTTCTTCATCCATACGGCGGCGACATAGCAGATCACGCCTGCTGTCAGGCCGATGATCAAGGCGCCCACCGGATCCACAAAACCGGAGGCCGGTGTGATCGCCACCAGCCCCGCCACCGCGCCCGAGATCATGCCCAGGACGGACGGCTTCTTGGCGATGATCCATTCCGCGAACATCCAGGCCAGCGCTGCGGCGGCTGCGGCGATCTGGGTGACGGCGGCGGCCATGCCGGCATTGAAACCGGCGGTGACGGCGGAGCCGGCATTGAAGCCGAACCAGCCCACCCACAGCAGCGAAGCGCCGATCACCGATAAGACCAGATTGTGCGGCGACATGTTCTCGGCGCCATAACCGATGCGCTTGCCCAGCACCAGACAGGTCACCAAGGCGGCCGTGCCCGCGTTCAGATGCACCACCGAGCCGCCGGCATAATCCAGCGCCCCCATGGTGAACAACAAGCCGCCGCCCCAAACCATGTGCGCGATGGGACAATAGACGAAGATCAGCCACAGGCCTATGAACCACAGAAAAGCCGAATACTTCATGCGGTCCGCGAAGGCGCCCGCGATCAGCGCGGGCGTGATGATCGCAAAGGTCATCTGGAAGAACATGAAGACCGATTCCGGGATGGTTCCGGACAGCGAATCCACCTTCATCGGCTCAAGGAACAGATAGCTGAAATCGCCGATGAATTGGTTCAGGCCTGCATTGGGATTGGTTTTGAAGGCCAAGGAATAGCCGATCACCATCCACAACAGGCTTATCAGGGCGGTAGCGCCGAAGCTTTGCGCCAGAGTGGCTAGGATATTCTTTTTGCGGACCATGCCGCCGTAAAACAAGGCCAAGCCCGGGATTGTCATCATCAGGACCAGCGCCGCCGAAGTCAGCATCCAGGCGGTGTCGCCGCTGTTCAGTGTAGGGGTATCGGCGGCGAAAGCGGGAGAGATTCCCAGGAAAGCCAAGGCAAGAGCCAGGACGGCTCCACACTGTGATCTGGTGAGCATTCGTCCTTTTCCGTTTTTTGAAAATCATGTCCCATAAAGCGAAAAAGGGGTGCGGGTTGACCCGCACCCCTTTTGCTTCGGGAGCGCTTACATATTGTAAGCGCGTTCGCCATGCTCGGCGATGTCGAGGCCTTCGCGCTCGACTTCTTCCTTCACGCGCAGGCCGATCGTCATCTTGATCAGGCCGAACACAATCAGGCTGCCGATGCCGGACCAGAGGAGCGTGGTCAGCACACCCTTGGCTTGCGCGATCACCTGCGGGACCAGACCCGGATAGACGGCCGCGCCGCCTGCCGTGTAGTCCACAATGCCCGCGCCGCCCAAGGCCGGGTTCACCAGGATGCCCGTGGCGATGGCGCCGATGATGCCGCCGATGCAGTGCACGCCGAAGACATCCAGGCTGTCGTCATAGCCCAGCTTGTTCTTGATCACGCTGACAAAGAACAGGCAGACCGGGCTGACAATCAGGCCCAGCACGATCGCGCCCACCGGACCGGCGAACCCAGCCGCAGGCGTAATCGCCACCAGACCCGCAACGACGCCCGAGGCCGCACCCAGCAGGCTGGGCTTGCCCTTGATGATCCACTCCACCAGGGGCCAGGCGACACCCGCCGCCGCGGTGGCGAGGAAGGTGTTGAGCATGGCCAGACCCGCATAGCCGTTCGCTTCCAGGTTCGAACCGGCATTGAAGCCGAACCAGCCGACCCACAGCAGCGAGGCGCCGACCATGGTCAGCGTCAGCGAGTGGGGCGCCATGGGCTCGGCCTTGTAGCCGATGCGCTTGCCGCACAGGATCGCGCCGATCAAGGCCGCAATACCGGCATTGATGTGCACGACGGTGCCGCCGGCGAAGTCCAGCGCGCCGAAGCCCCAGATCATGCCCGCGCCGGCAACGGTCGCATCGGCCGGATTGGTCGAAGCGAATTCCGGTCCTGGCCACCACCACACCATGTGGGCGATCGGGAAGTAGACCAGCGTCGGCCACAGCACCGAGAAGACGCAGATGGCGCTGAACTTCATGCGTTCGGCAAAGCCGCCAATGACCAGGGCGGTGGTGATGGCCGCAAAGGTCATCTGGAACGCCACAAAGACGATTTCCGGAATGACCACGCCGCGCGAGAAGGTCTCGACCACGGTGGACGGGTCCACGCCTTTCAGGAAGGCCTTGGAGAAACCGCCGACATAGGCATTCAGGCCGCCGCCGTCGGTAAAGGCCTGCGAATAACCCCACAGCGCCCAGACCACCATCACGATGCAGGTGATGACCAGCGTCTGGGTCAGCACCGACAGCATGTTCTTGGAACGCACCAGGCCGCCATAGAACAGGGCCAGGCCGGGCACGATCATCAGCAGCACCAGGATGGTGGAAACCAGCATCCATGCCGTGTCGCCCTTATCGGGTGTCGGTGGCGTCGGCGCGGCTTGCGCGTATGCCACGCCTGCGGTCAGTGCGAGCGTGCCAAGGCTGGCAAGCACCGCAACGCCCGCTTTTTTCAAACTTTCAATTCTCATTTTTCTGTCCCCTTTTGGACGGTTGCAAGCCTTGCGGGCCTACAGCGCGTCGCCATCCGTTTCGCCGGTGCGGATACGCACGACCTGCTCGAGCGGCGTGACGAAAATCTTTCCGTCGCCGATCTGGCCTGTCTTTGCCTTGGAAGTGATCGCCTCGATCACCGCGTCCAGCATTTCGCCTTTCACCGCCACTTCGATTTTGAGCTTGGGCAGGAAGCTCACAGCGTATTCCGCGCCGCGATAGATTTCCGTATGCCCCTTCTGCCGCCCATAGCCTTTGACCTCAGTCACCGTCATGCCCTGAACGCCGAGCGCCGAAAGAGACTCGCGCACTTCATCGAGCTTGAAGGGTTTGATGATCGCCGTAATAAGCTTCATCTGCCGTCCTTCCGTGTTAT
>DATEEB010000303.1:0-8409 GCA_035281345.1 Rhizomicrobium sp.
GGCCCAGGCCCAGCATGCGGTGCGCGAAATGGCCGACAAGCTGAAGAAGGAAGGCGTCAAGGTTTCTTATGCCATCCATCCGGTGGCCGGCCGCATGCCCGGCCATATGAACGTGCTGTTGGCCGAAGCCAATGTGCCTTACGACGAAGTCTTCGAACTGGAAGACATCAATTCGCAATTCGCTCAGGCCGATGTCGCCTATGTGATCGGCGCCAATGATGTCACCAACCCCAGCGCCAAGACCGATCCCAAATCGCCCATTTTCGGCATGCCGATCCTGGACGTGGAAAAAGCCAAGACCGTGCTGTTCATCAAGCGCGGCATGGGCAGCGGCTATGCCGGAGTGGAGAACGAACTCTTCTTCCGCGACAACACCATGATGCTGTTCGCCGATGCCAAGAAGATGACGGAAGAAATCGTCAAGGCGCTGGACCACTGACCGCAAGGTCCGCTGGGAGGCGGTACTGTCGAAAACCACGCATAAGGTGGATCGCAACGACGCGCTGGTGATTGGCGGCGCCTCTGTCGGCACCGTGTTCGAGTGGTACGATTTTTATCTCTACGGCTCGCTCGCCACCTACATTACCCGGCACTTTTTCTCGGGTGTCAACGAGACCACGGGTTATATCTTCGCCCTGCTGGCCTTCGCGGCGGGTTTTGCGGTGCGGCCCTTCGGGGCGCTGATCTTTGGGCGGTTGGGCGATTTGTGGGGCCGCAAGAACACCTTTCTGGTCACCATGCTGCTGATGGGCCTGGCCACCTTCGCGGTGGGTCTGCTGCCCTCTTACGCCAGTGTCGGCATGATCGCGCCGCTGGCGCTGGTGTCGCTGCGCCTGATCCAGGGTTTGGCGCTGGGCGGAGAATATGGCGGCGCAGCCACCTATGTCGCCGAACATGCGCCCGCCGGACGGCGCGGCTTCTACACCAGCTGGATTCAGACCACCGCTACGGTAGGTCTGTTCCTCAGCCTGATCGTGATCCTGGTTATTCGTACCCAATTGGGCGCCGACAGTTTCGCCGCCTGGGGCTGGCGGCTGCCCTTCCTGTTGTCCGGCGTGCTGCTTGGCGTGTCGCTGTGGATACGCCTGCGCCTGAATGAAAGCCCGGTCTTCCAACGGCTGGTCAAGGAAGGCAAGACTTCGAAGAAGCCACTCACCGAGGCCTTTGCCAACAAGCAGAATCTCAAGCTGGTGATTCTGGCGCTAGCCGGGCTGACGGCGGGGCAGGCGGTGGTCTGGTATACCGGCCAGTTCTACGCCCTGTTCTTTCTGGAAAAGATTCTGAAGGTCGATGGCGCGCTGACCAACCAGCTGGTCGCTTTGGGGCTCGCCATCGGCACGCCTTTCATCATCCTGTTCGGCTGGCTGTCTGACAGAATCGGCCGCAAGCCCGTCATTCTGGGCGGCTGCCTGCTGGCGGCGCTGACCTATTTTCCTCTGTTTCATGCTTTGACGGCGGCAGCCAATCCGGGGCTGGCCGCCGCCTCGGCCCGCGCGCCCATTACCGTCATCGCCGATCCGGCGACTTGCGCCTTCCAGTTCGATCCGGTCGGCAAGGCGGCGTTTAATTCTTCCTGCGACATTGCCAAATCCTATCTCGCCCGCGCCGGCCTTCCTTATCGCAATGAGGCGGCCGCTCAAGGCGCTCTGGCCCAGGTGCGGGTGGGCGATGTCTTGCTGGCTTCCTTCGATGGTCATGCGCTGGACAAGACAGATCTTACCGCCCGCCGCGCCGCCTGGGAAACACAGGCTTCCGCTGCGCTCGCCGCCGCCGGCTATCCCTCCGCCTCCGACAGCGCCGGCATCAACAAACCAGCGGTGGTCGCTATCCTAGCCGTGCTGATGATCTATGTCGCGATGGTTTATGGCCCTATCGCCGCCATGCTGGTGGAAATGTTCCCTGCCGCCATCCGCTATACCTCGATGAGCTTGCCTTACCATCTGGGCAATGGTTGGTTCGGCGGCTTCCTGCCGACCACCGCCTTCGCGATGGTGGCGGCCACCGGTGACATCTTTTACGGTCTCTGGTATCCAGTCGTCGTGGCATCGGTCACCTTCGTGATCGGTCTGTTCTTCATTCGCGAAACCCATCGCGCGGATATTGATGCATGAGTGTTCGTGAGGCGCGGCTTCCCGCCGACGAGCCTGCAATCTTGTCCTTCATCAACGGATTGCAGGAGTATGAAGCGGCGTTTGAGCCCGACCGCCGCCGGGACACCGATTTCGCCGCCGAGCATTGGCGCCATGTACAGCATCGTTGCGCCGAACGGCACGGCGTCATGCTGATCGCCGAAAATGACGGAAAAGCTGTTGGTTGGGCCTTTGCGCATGACCAGAATGCCGAACTGTTCGTGGTCAAGCCGGAGCGGCGCCACGGTTATCTGGCGGAGCTGTATGTGGAGCCCCAAGTCCGCGGCAAAGGCCTGGGGCGCGCCTTGATCGAGGGTTGCGAGGTCTGGGCGCGCGAACGCGGTCACAAGCTGCTCACTGTCGGCGTCTTGGCGAAAAATCCCGCCGCCATCCGGTCCTATGAAGGCGCAGGCTTCGCCCCTTATGGCATCACGCTACGGAGATATTTATGACGACGCGCAGATTTTCGTTGCTGGCCTGTTTGCTGTTGCTGGGGGGAACGGCTTTTGCCCAACCGGACCGGTCTGCCGAAAACATCAAGGCGCATATGGCGTTTTTGGCCAGCGACAAGCTCAAGGGCCGCGAGGCGGGAACGCCGGAATTCGACCAGGCGGCGGATTATGTCGCTGCCCAGATGAAGCAGATGGGGCTGACGCCCCTGGGTGACGCCAAAGGCTCTTATTTCCAGCGCGTGCCGCTGTTGGCGTCGCGCCCCAAGGACCAAGGCGTTTTGGTCTTGCGCGATGCGGCGGGAAAGCAAACGCCCTTGGTGTTCGGCAAGGACTATCTGCCCGGCAGCAGTCCCTTGTCGCCCGCCATGCGGATGGATGCGCCGATGGTGTTTGTTGGCTACGGGTTGGTGGCGCCTGAGCATGGCCGCGACGATTATCGCGGTCTGGACGTGAAGGGCAAAATCGTGGTGGCGCTGGCGGGCGCGCCCAAATTCCTGCAAACCGAAGAGCGCGCCTATTACCGCAGTGCCCGTCCCAGGCTGGCCGAGGCTCTGGCGCGCGGTGCGATCGGCTATCTGTCGGTCAGTACCTTGACGGGAGAAAAGCTTTATCCCTTTCCCAATCGCGTGCGTCAGTACCGCAGTTGGGGCATGACCTGGCGCGATAAGGACGGTGCGCCCTTTGTCGCGGTCAAGCTGCCGGTAGTGGGCGGCGTCAGCGTCGCGGGCGCGCAAAAACTGTTCGGCGCGGAGACGGCGAAAATCCTGGCGGCGGCGGAAACCAAGCAAGGCGCGGTTCGCGGGTTTGCCATGCCGTTCCATTTGCGCGCCGTCCTGAACACCGAAATCAAGACGGCGGAAAGCAAGAATGTCGTGGGCGTGCTGGAGGGCAGTGATCCCAAGCTCAAGAAGGAATATGTGGTGTTGTCGGCGCATCTGGACCATATCGGCATCACCCCGCCGGTGAAGGGCGATGTCATCAACAATGGCGCGCTGGACAATGCCTCGGGTGTCTCCACCACCTTGGAAGTGGCGCGGCTGTTTCGCGATGGCGGGGTTCGCCCCAAGCGCTCGGCCTTGTTCTTGCTCGTCACCGCCGAAGAAAAAGGCCTGATCGGGGCGGAATATTTTGCGCGTAATCCCGGCGTGCCATTGTCTGCGATCGTCGCCGATGTGGATTTGGATATGCCGATCCTCACCTATGATTTCACCGATGTGGTGGCGTTCGGGGCCGACCGTTCCAGCATCGGTCCGTCGGTAAGGCGCGCCGCCGCCCGCATGAACGTCAAGCTGTCGCCCGATCCCATGCCGGATGAGGGCATTTTCACCCGCTCCGATCATTACCGCTTTGTCGAACAGGGCATTCCGGCGGTGTTTCTGGCCACCGGCTATGCCAATGGCGGCGCGGCGGCCCACAAGGTTTTCATGGCGCAGCATTATCACAAGCCCAGCGACGATCTCTCCCAACCGATCCGTTACGATACCGCGGCGAAATTCGCGCGTTTGAATTTCGCGATCACCCAGGAACTGACGGATGGCGTGCGGCCAAGCTGGAACAAAGGTGATTTCTTCGCGGACAAGTTTGTGAAACGGAAATAACGTATTCGCTACCCATGCGGGGACAGAACCGGCTTATTTTTTCCAGCTATAGCTTCGCGTTACCTCTGCAACAATCAACTCATACCATTCGTACCAACTGTTGCGGCCTTCTTCCCGAATTGCGGAATGTGCGGCGTCCGCTTTCCAGGCCTTCGCCGCGTCATCGCTACTCCAGTAACTGATCGTAATCCCGATACCATCGGCGCCGCGGACACTGTGTATCCCGCAATAGCCATCGGCTTTTTTTGCTGCTTCACCCATCTGTGCAGCAGCCTTGGCGTAGCCTTCGGCATCTGCAGCGGCGCGTTTTGACACGAATATTACTGCGGTGGTTCCCGGTTTCATTTCATGCCACCCATTCTGCAGATTTCCTTCCACTCGGCATCGCGCACCGGCTGTACCGATAGACGGAAACTCTTCACCAAGCTCATCTCAGTCAGTTTGGGATTGGCTTTGCAATCGGCCAGTGTGACAGGCTTGGTCACGTCTTTCACCGCCTTGACCACCACCAGTCCAAAAATGCCTTTCTCGTCGGTGGGATCGGGGCGGTATTCGCCGATCACTTCGACAATGCCGACCACGGCTTTTTCTTCGCCCGAATGATAGAAGAAGCCCAGATCGCCCTTTTTCATTGCCATCATATTCTGCTTGGCGGTGTGATTGCGTACCCCGCTCCAGGGTTCGCCCTTGGCGCCTTTCTTTTTCTGCATCTCCCAGGACCAGGTCTCGGGTTCGCTTTTCAACAGCCAATAGTTCATGTCCGTCTATTCCACCGTCACTTTGCGGCTCATCAACCCCGCCACCGCTTCGGCCAGTGACAGCGCGCCGCTGAGCAGATTCGCCATTGCTTCGGCGATGGGCAATTCCACGCCCGCCGCTTTGGCGCGCGCCACCAGTGCGGGGGCCGTGGCGGCGCCTTCCGCCAGCGGCTGGTCCGGCGCGATCAGTTCGGCCGCCTTTTTGCCCCGCCCCAATTCCATGCCGAAAGAAAAATTGCGCGAAGAAGGACTGGTCGCGGTCAACACCAGATCGCCCAGGCCGGATAGGCCCATCAAGGTTTCACGCCTGGCGCCCAAATGCTCGCCCAGCCGCGACAGCTCCGCAAAGCTGCGCGCCAACAGGGCAGCACGGGCATTCTCGCCCAACCCCATGCCTTCAACCACGCCGCAGGCAATGGCATAGACATTCTTGGCCGCGCCTCCCAGCGCCACGCCGATCAGATCGTCGCTGGCATAGGGGCGAAACGACGGCGAGCGCAGCGACGCTTGCAGGTCGCCCGCCAAGGCCCCCTTGGCCGCGATGGTGACGGCGGTCGGCAGCCCCTTGGCGACATCGCGGGCAAAAGAGGGACCGGACAGAATCGCCAGCGCGGCCTGAGGCAGGCTTTCGGCCACCACTTCCGTCACCAGCTTGCCGCTGTCTTTTTCGATTCCCTTGGCGCAGATCACCAACGGCCGCCCCGGTGCCAGATGCGGCTTCAAACTGTCGGCGAAGGGTTTGAGCACCTGGGCCGGTACCGCCAGCAGCACCGCGTCCGCCTTGCAGGCTTCTGCCAGATCGCCGGTGACGTGCAGCGCTTTGGGCATCGCGACGCCGGGCAGGAAACGGTTGCCGGCGCCCGCCCGGATATCCGCCAGGACATCGTCCTCGCGCACCCACAGGCTGGTCTTTCGCCCGGCGCCGACGGCCGCCAGCGCCAGGGCCGTGCCCCAGGCGCCCGCGCCCAAGACTGCGATATGGGGAAAAGGAGCGGGAGGGGACATCAAATCGTAGGTTGCTTATTCGGGAACGGAATCTATCTTGCCCCCTTATTGATCGCAAACCCGCCGCAAATCGCCTGAATTTCTCCATCTTGCCGTGCGAGCTTTCCTGATGCGCCGCCTTTCGCTGTGTCTTGCCGTCCTGCTCGCCGTCCCGCTTTTGGGCGGCGCCGGCCAACCGGTGCCCCAGCGTCTCGCCCCCGCCTATAGCGATCAGGAAAAAGCCAATCTCGACAAAATCAGCGCCTATCTCAACGGCATTCGCAGTCTCAAGGCCAGTTTCGTTCAGATCGGTCCGGACGGCGGTCTGGACCAGGGCGAGGTCGTGATCCAGAAACCCGGCCAGATCCGTTTTTCCTATCGCCCGCCCAGTCCCCTTTTGGTGGTGGCGACCGGCGGCAGTCTCTATGTGAAGAATGCGCGGCTCAACACCGTGGATCGCTACAGCCTGTCGGAAACCCCGCTGGGCCTGCTGTTGAACGAGAAGCTGGACCTCAAGGCCAACAGAGCGGTGATGGGCGTGAGCGAACAGAACGGCGCCTTTGTGGTGCGCGCCCGCACCAGCGCCAATCGCAACGATGCCAATCTCACTTTGGTCTTTTCCGCGCCCGGCATCGAGCTGCGGCAATGGACGGTGAGAGACGATCAGGGCGGCAACACCACGGTGGCGCTGCAAAGCCTGCAGCCTGGCGCCATCCTGGATCCCGCGCTTTTCACCGTGCCGACCAAGGCGGTCCAGCAAAGCCGCAAACAGTGAAGCGGGTGGGGATCGTTTGCGACCGCCGCGTCTTAGATGACATGGCGGTGCACCAAGCCAATGACGAATATATCAGGGCGGTAAAGGATGGCGCGCAAGCGCTGCCGTTGCTCATTCCTTCGACCGACAGCGCGCTGAACGCCGCCGATATTCTGGCGGCGGTGGACGGCCTGCTGTTTCCCGGCGCGCCTTCCAATGTCGCGCCATCCCATTATGGCGCAACCGCACGCCCCGGCACCGAATTGGATGAGGTTCGTGACGCCACCACCTTGCCGCTGCTGCGCGCCGCCGCCCAGGCCGGAAAACCACTCTTGGCGATCTGCCGTGGTTTTCAGGAATTGAATGTCGCCTTGGGCGGCAGCCTGCACCAGCATCTGCACGAGATTCCCGGCCGTTTGGATCACCGCGAACCCAAGGATGTGCCGCGCGATGCCGAATATGGTCCGTCGCATGCCATAACCATCGCGCCGGACGGCTTGCTGGCGCGCCTGTCGGGCTTGGCCGACGCGATGGTCAACTCCCTGCATCACCAAGGCATCGACCGCTTGGCGCCGGGCCTCAGGTGCGAGGCGCATGCGCCCGACGGCCAGATCGAAGCGGTGTCGCTGACTAGGAACGGGGGGTTCCTTTTGGGCGTGCAATGGCATCCGGAATGGCGCTTTGTGGGCGATGCCTTGAGCCGGGCCATTTTCGCAGGCTTCGGCCGCGCCCTCTAGGGTGCCCCATTCGTTTACAACATCCTAAGCAATTGCTGACAGATTTCCGGTCCAAACTCTGCGGTGCCTCATGTCGTTGCCGGCCCGTCTGCTGGGCTTCGCCTTCACCAATGCTGACTTCCTGTTCGAAATGGATACGGGAGGCACGATCCTTTTTACCGCCGGCGCCGCCAACGATCTGGTCAAGGAGAATGGCGAGGCCTTGGTCGGCAAACCTGCCGGCAAGCTGTTCAAGCCGTCGGAAGGCGTCAAGTTCGCCACCTTCGCCAAGGCCTTGCAGAGTGGCGACCGCGCCGGTCCTTTCAAGCTGATCTTGGCCACCGGCGTGCAAGCCAATCTTGCCATGTTCCGCTTGCCGGAAAACGGCTCCAACATTTCCTGCACCCTTGCGCGGCCGGGCACGCGCGCACCCGCTGCCCAGACCGATCCCAAAACCGGTTTGGCGTCGCGCGACGGCTTTATGGCGGCGGCCGAAAAAGCCGGCGACCGCGACGCCTTGACCTTGGTGCATGTGCCCGGGCTTCCCGAATTGTGTGCGCAATTGTCACCCGACAATGCCGACGCGCTGATGCAGCGGATCGGCGACAGCCTGCAGACAGTCGGCGCCAGCGCCACGGGCCGTATCTCCGATTCCAGCTTTGGCGCGCTTGCGCCGGCGACCGCGGGATCCTTGGACATCGCCGGAAAAGTGTCCGACGCGATCAAAGCCGGCGGCCTGACGCCGCCCAAGGTCGCCGAAACCCGGCTGGGCCTGCAGGCCGCGGGTCTGAGCGCCGAGCAACGTCTGCTTTCGATGCGCTATGTGATCGACCGCTTTGCCGAAAAGGGCAAGGTGGATACGCGCAATGGCGATCTTGCCGGCATTTTTGCCGGGATGATGGAAGAAACCCAGCGCCGTCTGGCCGCCATGACCAAGACGGTGGGCGAAGGCGCCTTTGAAATCGCCTATCAGCCGATCAGCGATCTGACGAGCGGCAAGGTTTCTCACTATGAGGCG
>DATEEB010000304.1:0-14228 GCA_035281345.1 Rhizomicrobium sp.
AGGTGGAGATGAATTCGCTCCACCATTCCGCGCTGTGACCATAACCGACGGTGCGGAACATCCAGGACCGGTCGCGCTCCTGGGTATAGGGCTTGGTGTCCAGCACGCCCACCTTGGGCATATTGGCGGCATAAAGCTGGGTATCCTTGGCATGGACATAATGAATGGCGTCGCCCAAGACGCGCACTGCCTGGATCGGGTCTATGCCCTGCCAGAACAAATGGCTGGGATCGAGGTTGGCGCCCACGGCAGGTCCTGCAATAGCGCGCAGCTTCAGTAGAGTCTCGGGATTGTAGACGACAAAGCCCGGGTGCATTTCGATGGCGATTTTCACGCCATGGTCCGCGGCGAATTTGCCGTGCGCCTTCCAGTAAGGGGTTACCACTTCGTCCCATTGCCAGTTGAGCATGTCGAGATATTCGGTCGGCCAGGGGCAGGTGACCCAGTTGGGAAATTTGGCGTTGGGGGAATCGCCGGGGCAGCCCGAGAAATCCACCACCGTCCGCACGCCCAGCTTCTCCGCCAACAGGATGGTCTTCTTGCTGACCTCGCCATGCTTGGCGGCGATCTCCTTGTCGGGATGCAGCGGATTGCCATGACTGGACAGGGCCGAGATGGTGATGCCCGCGTCGGCGATCTTGCTTTTGAAGGTTTGAAGTTCGGCCGGATTGTCCAGCATGGACAGCTTGGCATGGGCGTCGCCGGGATAATTGCCGGTGCCGAGCTCCACCATGTCGATTCCTAAGGATTTGAGCTTCTTGAGAACATCCTCTAGCGGCAAGGCCGACAATAGCGGTGTGAATACACCCACCTTCATGACAATCCTCCAGCACCCTGTTTATAGAAACCGCTTCACTATGTTCTGCCTGTCAGCCGCTGTTGCGCAAACCCGCCGCGACGCCGTTTATCGACATATGAATGCCTGCATGAATGTTCAGGCTGGCGTCGCCCTCGCGCCGCCGCCTTAAAAGGTCGACTTGCAGATGATTGAGCGCGTCCACATAGGGAAGGCGGCTCTTGATGGAGTCCGCCAGCCGCGGATTCTGCGCCAGCAATTCACTCTGTCCGGTCATCGAAAGCACCGCGTCGCGGGTCAAGACCCATTCCTCTTCGATCCGCGTCATCACGCTTTGCGCCAAGGCGCGGTCTTCCACCAGTTCGCTATAGCGCCGGGCGATCGGCAGGCTCGACTTGGTCAGAACCATTTCCATATTGGCCAGCATGGTGCGGAAGAAAGCGGATTTCTTATGGAGAGGTTTTAGCTGCTCCAGCCCGACCTTTCGCGCCGCGCTGCCAAAGCCGAACCAGCCCGGCAGCATCACCCGGGCTTGAGACCAAGAAAAGACCCAGGGAATGGCCCGTAAATCCTCGATTTTGGACGAGGTGGTGCGCGAGGCGGGGCGGCTGCCGATCTTCAAATCGGCAATTTCCAGCAAGGGGGTCGCCTGGCGGAAATAGGTCTCGAATTTGGACGTTTCATAGACCAGGCCGCGATAGATCTTGAAGGCGGCATCGGAAAGCGCGCTCAATAGCGCTCCGCCATCGTGATCCACGGCGTCATCCTGCGGCGACAGCTCGGCCAACAGCCCGGCGGCGACAATGGTTTCCAGACTGGCCTGGCCGATCGCCAGGTCTCCATATTTGGACGCCACCACTTCGCCTTGCTCGGTGATGCGGATGCCATGGGCCGAAGCCTCGGCGGGCAGGGCGCGTATGGCATCGAAGCTGGAGCCGCCGCCGCGGCCCACCGCGCCGCCGCGGCCATGAAAGAAACGCATGCGGATGCCGCGCTCTTGTCCCAGCGCCACCAGCCGCGCAATGCCGGAATAGATTTCCCAGTTGGAGGTGACGTAACCGCCATCCTTGTTGCTGTCGGAATAGCCGATCATCACTTCTTGCAGATTGTCCTGCGCCGCGATCATTGCGCGCACCAGGGGCGCGTCGAAATATTTTCCCATCACCGAAGCGCTTTGGCGCAAATCCTCGATGGTTTCGAACAGGGGCACGATGCGCAGCCGCGCCTCCGGCTTTTCGCCGGGCAAAAATAGGCCCGCCTCCTTCATCAGGAGCGCGGTTTCCAGCAAATCCGACGCGCTGGCGGATTTGGAGATCACATATTGGGTGATCGAACCTTGGCCGAAGGCCCTTTTCAGCGCCGCCGCCTTGTCGGCGATGGCCAGTTCGCGCACGGTTTCGGCGGAATAGGCGGCATAAGGCGATCGCAAGGGGCGGGCATGCGCCAATTCCTCCAACAGCAGCGCGCTTCTTTTGTCCTCGTCCAGCCCCAGATAGTCGCCGCAGCCGGCGGTTTTCACCAATTCGGCGACGGCGCGCTCATGGACATCGCTGTTTTGGCGAACGTCCATCGTGGCCAGGTGGAAACCAAAAGCGCCCACCGCTTCGCGCAGATTGAGCAGCCGTCCTTCTCCCAGATCGGCATCGCCATTCTCGGCCAGGGAATGGGCGATGATGTCCAGATCGGCGGCGAAATCGTCCGGCGTGGCGTAAGCCTTGGCTTGAAAGCGCGCCCGCCGCGCCGGGCCGCTGCCCAGCAAGGCCGCGCGGGTTGCGGCCATGCGGGCATAACAAGTCACAAGCGCGCGCCGATAAGGCTCGTCTTCCTGATGCACGGAAATCTGATCGCTACGGGCTGCCAGCGCACGCAGCGCCTGGCTGGTGGTGATCAGCGAGTCCGAAAGGGAAAGCTCCGCGCCCAGGGCGTGAATTTCGCTGAGATAATAGTCCAGCACCATTTCGGCTTGGCGGTGCACGGCATAGTCCAGAGTCTGGGCCGAAACATTGGGATTGCCGTCGCGGTCGCCACCCACCCAGGAGCCGGGCCGCAGATAGGGCATCACCTCGCCATCCAGCTTGAACAGCCGCGCCAGCCGGCGTTTGACCTGGGGCAATCCGGGCAGGAAGGTGCGGGCGAAGATGGCAAGATTGTTCTCGATTTCGTCCTGCACGGTGATGCGGTTGGAGCGCAGCATGCGGGTCTGCCACAACACCCGGATGGCGCGCTTGATCTGCACATCGATTTCATCGCGCTCGGCGGTCTGGGCGCTGGCGCTTTCGCGCCGCTCCAACAATTCGCCGAGCTCATTTTCCCGGTCTAGGATGGATTTGCGCCGCACTTCGGTGGGATGGGCGGTGATCACCGGCACGAACAGCGCGCCTTTGAGATAGAAGCGCACCCTTTTGGGGGTCAGGCCGGGATGCAATTCCATCCGCTGTGCCGCGCCCGAGCCCAGGGCCTTGGTCTCGCGCCGCGCCACATGATCGTCGGCGATATTGGCCAGCTGGGAAAAAATGGAAAAAGCGCGGATCAGAAGCAGGATATCCGGCTGACTGAGCCCCTTGAGCCGGTCCAGCGCAATCTCGCGGTCGCGGGGCAGGCCTGCGCGATGCTCGCCCACGGACTGGCGGCGGATGCCTTCCACCAGCGCAAAAGCCTCCTCCCCGTGCTGCTCACGGATCACCGCGCCCAAAAGCTGGCCCAGCAGGCGGATGGAGGCGCGGTCCTCGCGTCGGATTTTCGGCGGTTCGGTCATCAGCCCGACATGGCGCGTTTTGGCGGCGTTAGACTAGCCGCAAACCGGCGTGCGAAAATAGCGCCAAACCGGTGTGCAAAAATAGCGCTTGCCCGCGCGCCATCTGGCCGCTGCCCCGCCCGCCCGCTATAGTCGAAACAAATCATGGGATGGAGGACGTCTGTTCATGAAGCGCATCCGGCTGGCTGCTTTGGCGATGACTTCGGCATTGGTTCTGTCCGGCGCCGTTCTGGCGCAACAGGCGGCCAATCCGCCTCCGGCCCCCATCGACATCCAGATTCCACCCCGCAAGCTGCAGGCCCCTGTTCCGGCGCTGTTGCAGAGCCGGGCGCATGAAATCTACGCCACCACCTGCTCGGGCTGTCATCAGCTGAGCGATCAGCCCGGCCCCCACGGCCCCAGCCTGTTCAATGTGACTATGCTGAACAACCGCACGGATGCACAGATCGTCAAGGCCATCACCGAAGGCGTGCCCGGCACCAAAATGCCCAGCTTCAAGACCATGTTCTTCGAAAATGAAATCGCGCAGATGCCCGCCTATTTCCGCATTCGCGGCGGCATCATGGCGCGGCGTACCGGACCGGTGCCGGACATCAACGGCAAGGTCTTCAAGACTCAGAAACAGAATTTCAAAGCCGAGACCCTGGCCAAGGGCCTGAATCAGCCTTGGGGCATGGCCTTCCTGCCCGATGGCCGTATGATCCTTACTGAGCGTTCCGGCCCAGTCCGTTTCCTGGACAAGAACGGCAAACTGTCCGAGCCGGTGAAGGGCACGCCCGCGGTGTTCGAGCGCCAGGATGGCGGCATGCTGGACATAGCGCTGCATCCCGACTTTGCGCGCAACGGCTGGATTTATTTGTCTTACAGCACGGTGCCGCCGGGCTATGCGGTGCAGCCGGGCGAAGATACCGCGCCCAATGTCTCGGCCCCAACCAACACTTATATCGTGCGTGGCAGGATCAATGCCAACAATGAATGGGTGGATCAGCAGATTCTGTTCCAGCCGCCGGCGGATTCGTATCGCGTCGCCGCCGACCATTACGGCACCCGTATTTTGTTCGACGGCAAGGGCCATTTCTTCTGGACCCTGGGCGACCGCCACGACATGCAAATGTCGCAAAATCTGGCCTCGCCGCTGGGCAAGATTTTCCGTCTCAACGATGACGGCAGTATTCCCCCCGACAATCCCTTTGTGCATACGCCGGGCGCGCTGCCCAGCATCTGGAGCTATGGTCACCGCCATGCGCAAGGCATCGCCTTCGATCCGGCGACCGGGGCGATGTGGGAATCCGAGCATGGTCCGGTGGGCGGTGATGAGATCAACATCGTCGAGCCGGGTAAAAACTACGGCTGGGGCATGGCCACCAAGGGTTTGGAGCCGGGCATCAGCCGCCTCAGCGTCACGGGCGGAACCGAGCCCATCACCTTCTACAATCCCGCTATCGGTCCGGCCGGCATGACCTTTTATACTGGCGACCGTTACCCGGGGTGGAAGGGCAATCTTTTCATGGGGGCAATGGTGGGACAAAGGTTGATCCGCTACGAGATCAAGGATCGCCAGATCCTCAGCCAGGAAAGCGTGCTCCAGGACTATGGCCGGGTACGCACGGTCATTCAGGGTCCCGATGAGCTGTTCTATCTGGGACTGCAGAACATGAACGGCGATCCCAAAGGCGGCTCCATCGTCCGTCTCGTACCGGTGAAATAAGCCGGGCATCTATTGAAGCAAAGCCAGGCCGCAGTTGGAGGGTCGCGGGGTCTCCGGCGCGTTCCTTGGTTATGAGACTTTCGGTCTCTCGGTAATTTCACATAAGTTATTGATTTTTCACGAGATATTATTTTACACCCGTTCTTACTAAGAATGCAGTTGCAAGTCACTTGCAAATACTGGGCGTGTGTGTTTGAAGGTTCCTCGCGAGTGAGGAGCAACATGCCGGGCAAGCCCGCCAAAGCATCAATGCCGTCCAGCAAGCCCGTCAAGCGGATCGCAGTCAGCGATCTGATGAGCGGGGCACGCGAAGCGGTCCTGTTGCATGACGGAGACGAGTACCGGCTGCGCCTCACAAGCAACGGCAAACTGATCCTCACCAAATAGGCCTCAGTCTTCCGTTCTATTGCATGCCAAGCCAGCCCCTTCGCCGCAAGGCTCTCAAGGATGCCAGCCAGGTCGAAAAACCAATGCTGAACCTTGAAGGGGTCGTCTTATATTATGTTTGCCAACCGCAAATCTCTCCATCCAAAAATTTCCGCGCTGTCGGGCGCATCGCTTGGCGTTCTGGGCGGGTTCCTGCTTGCTTCCTCCGCTTCGGCTCAGCCAGTCCAACTGGGGCCCGTGTCAGTGGAGGACCGCGCCAGCAGCTACCAAGCGCAAAGCGCCGATCCGCGCCGTACGGCGCCGCTGCGCGATACGCCGCAGACGGTCACCGTCATTACCGACAAGCTGATCGCAGACCAGAATCTTCTCAACTTGCGCGATGTTCTGACCAACACCGTGCCGGGCATTACCTTCACCGCCGGTGAAGGCGGCGGCGGCTATGGCGACGGCATCAATCTGCGCGGCTACACCGCCACCAGCGACATCACCATCGACGGCGTGCGCGACAGCGCCCAATATACCCGTTCCGACCCTTTCAACATCCAGCAGATCGAAGTCGTGAACGGCGCCAACTCGGTCTATAGCGGTGGCGGTTCTGTTTCCGGCGGCATCAACCTGATTTCCAAGACGCCCACCGGTACCGATTTCGCCCTGGTCACGGCGGGCGGCGGCACCGATGACTATGGCCGCCTGACGGTGGATGCCGAACGCGCGCTTGATGACGGCATCTCCCTGCGCCTCAACGCCATGCTGCACAGCAATGACGCGCCCGGCCGCGATGTGGAGAAGTTCTCGCGCTATGGTTTTGCGCCGTCCATCTCGCTGGGCTTGAATTCGCCGACGGTCTTCACCCTGTCCTATTTCTTCCAGCACGACGACAACATTCCGCAATACGGCCAGCCTTTCTTCTTTAACCCGTTCAACAATGGCGCACTGCCCGGCGTCGATCGCAGCACTTATTTCGGTTACAGCAATCGCGACCGCCAGAAGATCAACACCCATATGGCGACCGGTCTTGTGACGCACCGCTTCTCGGACTCCCTGTCGCTGCGCAACCTGTCGCGCTATGCGCGCGTCACCCAGTTGACCCTGGTCAATCCCCCCCGGGGCGCGATCTGTACCCTGGCCGGCATCGACCCCGCGACCGGCACCGCCTGCACGCCAGCCGGCACTCTCACGCCCAGCGGCGGGGGCACGACCCGCGATGCGCTGAACACCACGCTCTATAACCAGACCGATCTGACCTGGCACGGAACACTGGCGGGCATGGAACACAATGTCGTGCTGGGCACCTCCTTCCTCAGCGAGGATTTCGAGCTGGTCACCAGCAATTCCCAGCGCACCGCAGCGGGTGACGCGCCGGCCTATCCGGCCAAGGACATCCTCAACCCCGACAATATTTACCGGGGTCCGATCAATACCTTCCTGACCAACAGCCAGGACGGCGAGCGCAGCGCCCAGGCAATCTATCTGTTCGACGACATCAAGCTAACCGAGCAATTCTCGCTGAACGCCGGCATCCGCTACGATCACAATGAGGGCCACAACACGACCACGACATTCGCGGTCCCCAGCGGAACGGCGACGCCTGGCCCGATCTTCCGCAATCAGGAAGATCTGCTCTCCTATCGCGCGGGCTTGGTCTTCAAGCCGGTGGAAGAGGCGAGCTTCTATGTCGCCTATTCCAATTCCCGTACGCCGTCACAGTCCGCCGTCAATGGCGCCTGCAACGCCCAGACCTGCAATGTTTCACCGGAAAAGGCGGTCAACTATGAAATCGGCGCCAAATGGGATCCGCTCCCCTATCTGTCGCTGACTCTCGCGCTGTTCCGCAACGAGCGCACCAACTACAAGGTGCCGTCCAACGATCCCACGGTCCCCGATCTGGTGCTGGACGGCGCCTCGCGGGTGGACGGCATCGCGCTCAGCGCCACCGGCACCATCACCGAGGGATGGGACATCTATGCCAGCTACGCCTATCTGGACAGCGAAGTCACCCAGGCGGTGTCCGATTTCTGCCTGGCCAATCCCACCGTGCCCGCTTGCGTGACGGCGCTGGCGGGAACCGGCAACAACCAGCCGATCGCCGGTAATCCGCTGACCAATACGCCCGACCATGCCTTGAGCATCTGGACGACTTATCGCGTCTTGCCGCAATGGAATGTCGGCTACGGCATCACCTATCAGGGCGATTATTACCTGAACAACGGCGCCGCGCCCTTGTTCAAGAACGGCGGCTTCCTGACCAATCGCGCCATGGTGGCTTATGACGTGACCGAGAATTTCACGCTGCAGGCGAACGTCAACAATCTGTTCGACGAGCACTATTTCATCCGCATCCGCAACAATGCGGCAGGCTGGGCCACGCCCGGCGATGGCCGCAGCTTTACCTTCACCGGCAGCTATAGGTTCTGAGAGGGGCAGACGGCGCCATGATGCTCAGGATACCAGGGTTGCTAGACGCCAGCGGCGTCGCTGCGGTCCGCGGCATCACCGACGCGGCCGAATGGACGGACGGCAATGTGACGTCCGGCCGGCAAGCCGCCCAGGCCAAGCGCAATATGCAGTTGCCGGAAAAGTCCCCGGCGGCGCGCCAGGCCGGCGACACGATCATGGCGGCGCTGGAGAAGAATGGGCTGTTCTTCTCCGGCGCGCTGCCGTTCAAGATATTTCCCCCTTTGTTCAACCGCTACGATCAGGGGATGAATTTCGGCGCCCATATCGACAACGCCATCCGCTTTGTGCCCGGCACGCCGGCCAGGGTGCGTACCGACATATCGGCGACTTTGTTTCTCACCAATCCTGCTGACTATGACGGCGGCGAATTGGTGGTCGAGGACACCTTCGGCGCGCACAACGTCAAGCTGGCGGCCGGCGATCTGGTGTTGTACTCTGCCACCAGCCGGCACCATGTCACGCCGGTGACGCGCGGCAGCCGAGTGTCCTGCTTCTTCTGGATACAGAGCATGGTCCGCGATGAGTTCGCGCGCACGATTCTCTATGATTTAGACAATGCCATCCAGGGTCTTCGCAAAGCGGTAGGAGACAATGACGAGATTGTCGCCTTGACCGGTCTCTATCACAATCTTCTCCGCCGCTGGGCGGACGCATGAGGGCAATGCCATGAAGTTCGCCACTGTTCGCAGCGCTATGTTCCAAATTCACATGTGGGTCGGTTTGATCCTGGGTGTTCTGCTGGTCGTGGTCGGCCTGTCGGGCAGCCTTCTGGTCTACGATGACAAGCTCACGCAGATATTCGCGCCCGTTCCCAAGGCCACCACCGCCGGTTTGCGCCTGCCGCTCGCCATGCTGGCGGACAAGGCGCGCGAGGCGGCTGCGGCGCGTGGTATCACCGGCAAGGCTCAGATTGTGCTGCCCGAAAAGACGGGTGACGCCGCCATAGTGCGCATCACCGCGGCCCCCGCCGGCCCGCCGCCCGCCGGTGGCGGCTTGCAGGTCTATCTCGATCCGGTGTCCGGTCAGGTGTTGGGCACTGCGCCCCCAGGCTCGCTGCCCGTCTTTCAATTCCTGCATGAGCTGCACGGCCGGCTCGCATTGGCCCGCGATTTTGGCCGTCCCTTGGTCGGCTGGCTGGGTGTGGCCATGTGCGCCCTGGGCATCAGCGGGCTGATCCTGTGGTGGCCCAAGCGCGGCCAGTGGAAATATGCCTTCGGGGTGCGCAAGACCGCCACGGGCCTGCGCTTTCATCGCGAACTCCATGCTGCCGTGGGTATCTGGATTTTCGTCGCCTTCATGGCGGTGAGCTTCTCGGGCGTCGCCATCACCTTCCCCCAGACCATTCGCGGCCTGATCGCGCCGGGCTCGCCAGCCCCGCGCCCCGCCTTCAACCTGCGGGAAGGCCCCAAGATCGAGGCTGTGGCAGGGGCCGGGGCCATCGTGCCCGATGCGGCGCTGCTGATCGCGCAAAAACAGATGCCGGGCGCGCAGGTGCGCAGCGTAACCATTCCGGCGTCACCCACCCAGGCCTATAGCGTGGCCATGGTGTCGCGCTTCGGCACCACCGCCACGTTTTATATCAATCCCTATACCAGCCAAGTGGTCGCGGTACGCGATCCGGCCAACAATGGCGGCGTCGACAGCTTCATGGCGCTGCAGCGCCCCATGCATGACGGCCAGGGCAATCTGGGGCCGGTATGGGAATTCCTGGTATTCCTGTCGGGTCTGGTGCCGCTCTTGTTCGTCATCACCGGCACCATCATGTGGCTGAAGAAGCGCAAGCGCCGCCTTCCCATGTCCACGTTGACGGATGATGTGGCGGAAGAGGCGGCATGACGATTTCGCTTCCACGCGATGCCTTTGATGGCGCCAATCCGGTGGTGCGGCGCAAGCCCGCCCGCGATCATACGCGTCTGATCGGCATCGCCATCACGGTTGCAATTCATGCGGGGATTTTGGCGATGGCCCTGACGGCGGTGCATGTGGCCCGCCCCCGGGTGATGCAGGAATTGTCCGTTCAAATCGCGCCGCAAAAGATCGAGCCGGTCAAGGACATGGCGCCGCCGCCCCGCTTGATGGTGCCAACGCCTATCACGGCGCCGCTGCCGGATGTGGTTATTCAAAGCGCGGCGCCGCCGCCGATCATGGCGCAGCCGCCTGCCGCCAAGCCGATGCCGCCCGCTAGCCCGGCCGCGCCGCAAACGGCGAGCGGAGAAGGCCGCGATGCTTTCTTCGCCCGCTTGCTCGCCCGGCTTAATCGCTACAAGCAATATCCCCACGGCGCCCGTCAGGCCCGTATCCAAGGCGTGGTGCAGCTGCATTTCGTGATGGACGCCCAAGGCAGGGTGCTGAGCTTCGAAATCGCCAAGAGCAGCGGCCGCCCCGTCCTGGATGCCGAGGCCCTGGCATTGATCCAGCGCGCCCAGCCTTTGCCGCTGCTGCCCGCGGATTTCCCCACGCCCACCCTGGATGCGATCGTCCCCATCGCATTCTCGCTGAACGGTTAGCGCGGGTCCGGGTTCATCCGGATATCGTCGGCGTGTGCGGGATAAGGCGCGATTGTAGCGTGATCCGCCGCCCGGCCCGCCAATTCGTCCGCAAAGACATGATTGACGTCGCGATGATGCGCTTCGTCGGCGCGCACCACCAGGATCACATCGCGCAATGTCGCCCCGGCGGGAAGGTTCCAATAGTGCCGGGCGATGGCGGGCGCGGGCACATTGTCGGCGCGGCCGTCGTCCAGTTCCTTGAGGTACTGTGTGTAGCTGACGACCGCCTCTTCCTCAAAGTAACCGACCACCCGATGGGCCGTCCTGGCGCTGATCAGATAAAGGCCGAAAAAGGCAATGTAGAAAATCCATTGCGCCACCAGGACAAGCCAGCGTTCGAAGGTTGAAGGCTGGGCGATCTGAATGAAGGTCATCAGATGCATCCGCTCGTTCTCGGCTTCCTCCATCAAGGTGCGGATCCAGCCCTGGTCGTCGCGCATGCTTCTGAGGCACTTTAGATGCGTCAGGGTGGCGCCCACCATGCCTGGCACCGCCGCGATGGTTTCCAACACGACGGCCCGGTGACCGTAGCGTTTGGCAAAAAAACTGTCGGCGAAAAATCGTAGTGTCTTGGTGATGGCCAGCGCGACGCGGTCGGAGAGACCGCGTGGCCGACGATGGATCGGAACGGCAGGGAGAGCATTTTGCATGGCATACTCCGGGATCAATCCCAGTCAGGCAGCCTGGGCTGTGATGCGTCTGGCCTTTTCCGTCACCTTTGCCATGAAACGCCTTGTGTCAATCACCGTGCGTTCATGGAACCCAGAACCAATCAAGTTGCATTCATCATAGCCGTCCAGCCGGAAGCGCAGGATGCGGCCTTTCACCTCAACCGGAAAAACCGGGTTCTTAAACCGGCTTGGCCGCCTCTATCAGCTTTTTCAACCGTCCGAACTGGTCCGGATTCAGTTCCGTCAGCGGCATGCGCACCGGGCCGGCACTGCGGCCGATGGCGGTCATGCCGGCCTTGACGATGGAGACGGCATAGCCCCGATTTTCGTTGCGGATGGCGATATAGGGCAACACAAAATCCTTCAGCCCCTTCATCACCCGGGCATGATCCTTGGCGCGCACCGCGTCATAGAAGCTCAGCGCCCATTCCGGCATGAAGTTGAAGATGGCGGAGGAATAGGTGGTGACGCCCATCTCCAGATAGGGCAGGGCGAAGGTTTCGGCGGTGGGAAGGCCGCCGATATAGGTGAGCCGGTCGCCCAGCTTGGCATAGACCCGCATCATCAGTTCGATATCGCCGACACCGTCCTTGAAGCCCACCAGATTGGGATTGCGGTCGCACAATTTCGCCAGACTGTCTTCGTTCAGCACCGCATTGTCGCGATTGTAGACGATCACGCCGATGGACGTGGTTTTGCAGACCGCCTCGATATGCGCCATCAAGCCTTCCTGCGAGGGCACCGTCAGATAGGGTGGCAGCAGCAGCAATCCATCGGCGCCCGCTTTCTCGGCGGACTTGGCCAGTTCCGTCGCGATGGCGGTGCCATAGCCGCACCCGGCGATCACCGGCATTTTGCCGGCGGTCTCCTTCACGGCGGCCGTAACCACTGTGCTGATTTCGGCGGGGGTGAGCGAGAAGAACTCGCCGGTGCCGCCGGCGGCAAACAGGCTGCTCAATCCCTGAAAGCCCAGCAGCCAGGCGCAATGTTCGCGGTAAGGGCCTTCCTGGAACTGGAAGCTCTTGTCGAAATGGGTGACGGGAAAGGACAGCAGGCCCTTTGCCAGAGACTTTGCCATTTCCTGCGGCAACATGTTGCTCATGTCTTCTCCTTGTGGCTCGGCTTTGGCTGTGCATCCGGACGGGGCTCTTCGATTTGCGGCGAAACCAAGTGACGTGGATGTACCGGTTCTCGCGGGATGGGCCAAGCCAAACGGGCTATCGACCGATGCGGCTTTTGGATGGGCGCACTGGGTCGCAAACGGCGCCAACTCGCGCTACCCTGGCTGCGGGATATTGGAGCGCCTTTTTTGAAGCTGAGATGGCCGGCGGCGATTATTTTTGCGGTGGTGGTGATTTTTCTGCTGCTGTGGCTGGCGCGCAGCTTCATCGCGGTGGAATTCGCGCGGTCCTATTTTCGTAGTCATGGCGTTGAGTCCTCGGTTGAGATCGGCTCGCTGGGTCTTTCCGGCGTGTCGGGCCGCTTCGCCTTGGGGACGAAAGCCGCGCCTGAGATTTCGGCCGAACGAATCGAACTCTATTTCGATCCGCTGCGCTGGCTGCCTTATGTGGTGGAAGTGCGGCTGGTCAATCCGGTGGTGCGCGCGGGCGTGGACGAAAAAGGGAAAGCCACGCTGGGATCGCTGCAAGATTGGATCGATTCTCTCAACAGGCAGCAGGGTAAATCGCGCTTTGTCAGCGACGATCTTGCCGTGGCGCTGACGGGACTGCGCCTGCTGCTGACGACCCCGGCCGGGGCGTTGGAAGTGGACGGCGATATCAAGCTGGTGAAGAACCTGCCGGTCTCGGCAAGGTTGCAAGCCCGCCCCGCGCATATCACCCGCCGCGATTGGGCAGCTCGCTTGCGTACCGCCAGCCTGGCCTATGAACAACAGACTGGCGCCTTTGCGCTGCGTTTTTCCGGCGCGGTGAAAAATGCCGGTGCCGATATTCAGAATGCCGATATCAAGCTGGATGCCGCGGGCCTGCAATGGCGCTTGGCGGACAAACGCGTGTCGGTATCCGCGCCTTCGGCCCATCTGCAGGTCTCCGCCTCCTCGGTTGCCGCCGGGCAGCGTTTCGATGCGCCCAATTTGGATCTGTCGCTGCGCAATGTCCGGTTTGCATCGGGTGGTGGGAATTGGGACGCCGTGGCCGATCTCGTGCTCACCGCCGCCGCGAATGTCTCCGCCACCCTTGCGCCCTTGCGGGCGGCCGATCCCGCCTTGGCCAATGCCATGGGCCGCAATCTTGCGCGCGTGACGGCGACGCTTTCCGGGCGCGCCGAAAAAAAGGGCGGCGTCCTTCGCTTTGCCCCAAGCCAGCCTTTGGTGATCGCCGGCGCGCGCGGTGGCGTGTTGCGGGTTTCGGGGCTCACTTTGTCAGGTAGCGTTGGGTCGGGCGGCGCGGGGCGTTTGCATGCGGCATGGGATGCCCGGCTCAGGGGGCCTGGCCTGCCCGCGGTCACGCTCGGCATGCGCAACATGGTTTGGAGTGGCGGCGGTTTCACCGGCGATGTGGCGCTGTCCGCCCGTTTCAATTTCGCCATGCTGCGTGGCACCGCGTTTTCGGGGCGGGGGGAGTTCTCCTGGCAGAATGGGCAATATGCCTTCACGCCCTCGGGGTGCATGCGCGCCACACTGGCCGCTTTTCATCCTGGCGCCAGTGATCTGGCCAAGAATGTGCGGGGCGATATCTGCGCGCCGCCACAGCAACCGCTTCTGACAGGCGAGGGCATCGGATGGACCCTGACCGGTCAGGCGCGTAACGCTTCCGCCGACCTGCCATTGGCAACTGCGCGCGCGGAAAATGTTGTTGCCGGGCTGAATTTTGACGGTGAGGGTGCGCCGCTCAAAGGCACCGCCACCGTCACCGCGGGACGCGTCCTGGACCGCGCCGCCAGTCTG
>DATEEB010000305.1:0-2346 GCA_035281345.1 Rhizomicrobium sp.
TTGCGGATGGCGCGGGGATCCACCTTGCGGTTGCGGTAGGTATAGATGCCCCGCGCCAGATGATGTTCCTGAAATACCTTGCCCACCGTATCGAGATAAAATTCCGCCGGAAGGTCCGCGACGGAAAAATATTCGTCATAAAATTTGCGGTTGGCGTCGGCCCTGGCCAACTCGCCCTTTAAAATATGTCCGAACAAATCCATGTGAGCCCGCACATGGCGCGACAGATTCATGGTCATAAAGGCCGACAATTGCAGAAAGCCGGGATAGACGCGCCGATGCGCCCCGGCATAGCGGCGCGGCACGGTGGTGATCAGATTCTGTTCGAACCATTCCACCGGATGCTCATTCGCCAGGGTGTTGACGCGGGTGGGATTGATGGAGGTGTCCACCGGCCCCGCCATCAACACCAGGCTCTTCGGCGTGGCGGGATGATTGTCTTCCGCCATCAGGGCGGTGGCCGCCAGCATGGAAGGGCAGGGCTGGCACACCGCCACGCCATGCACCCCCGGCCCGATATGAGAAAAAAACGTGATCAGATGATCGATATATTCGTCGGTGCCGAACCGCCCCAAGGCCAGCGGCACGTCGCGGCCGCTTTTCCAGTCGGTGATATAGACGTCATGATCCGCCAGCAGGGTCTGGGCGGTGCCCCGCAACAGGGTGGGAAAGTGACCGGCCATCGGCGCCGCCAACAGGACCCGGGGCTGGCCCTGAACGCCTTCCTTGCGGAAATGCACCAGCTTGCCGAAGGGTAAGTCCAGGGCAACCTCCTCGCGCACCGCCACGGAACTACCTGACACCAGGACC
Organism: Rhizomicrobium sp.; assembly: GCA_035281345.1. GTDB lineage: Bacteria > Pseudomonadota > Alphaproteobacteria > Micropepsales > Micropepsaceae > Rhizomicrobium. The sequence goes on from DATEEB010000305.1 coordinate 811, forward strand.
TGATCGATGCCGTAGGGCGGACGGTCATGGATCAGGGACGAACGCGCCACGATTTCCGCACCCGCCGCAAAGCTTCGGAACATGTAGTTGGCGGCGGGACCCAGGGTGGTATCGCTGAAGGCCGCCTTCAGCAGGCCCGCACCCGCGCGGATCGGCGCGAAAAAGTCCTGCTGGGCCTGATAGGCGTCGTACAACATCCGTTCCCGCTAGCCCCTAGGGAATCCCACGCGATTCCGGCCCTAAGATCGTACCCGATCCGGGAATGCTGCAATGCAAAATAAAGCTTGTCAACGCGCCAAAACCGAGGAAACTGGTGAATATGAACAGCGCGGTCCTCACCATATCGAGCAAGAACTACTCGTCCTGGTCCTTGCGCGGCTGGCTGCTGTGCCGGATGGCGGGCCTGGATTTCCAGGAAGAGGTACTGTCCAGCGACGATCCTTCCGCGCGCGCTGAGCTTTTGATGCTGGCGCCGTCTTTCCTGGTGCCCAGGCTGACCCATAACGGCATCAAGGTTTGGGACACACTGGCGATCGCGGAATATCTGCATGAGATATTTCCGCAAGCCGGGTTGTTGCCGCGGGATGCGGCAGCGCGCACCCATTGCCGCTCGATTGCCGGCGAAATGCATTCGGGTTTCGCCAATCTGCGCTCGGCGCTGCCGATGAATTTGAAGGCGCACTATAAGGGATTCAAGATCTGGGCGGCGGCCCAGGCCGATATCGAGCGTGTCACCACCATCTGGCGCGAATGTCTTGGTACATATGGCGGGCCTTACCTGTTTGGCGCGACGCCAACCTTGGCCGATGCCATGTACGCCCCGGTGGCGACGCGTTTTCAGACCTATGACGTCAAGCTCGACCGGCAATGCGCCGATTATTGCGAGACGGTGCTGGCGCTGCCCGACATGATCGAATGGATCGAGGCGGCCAAGCACGAACGTGCCGGGATCGAAGAGCTGGAAGCGGAGTTCTGAGCGTTAGCGGCTGCAGGCTCGTTCTGCCAAGTCGCGGCCTTGCGCGACTTGGCGTGCGGACAAGCTGCCGATGGTCAGCAGTCCCAGAACGCTATTTGATTTGCGCTGAGGCGAACACTTTGCTCACCGTGGGCGAAAGCTCGCCGTAAAAATATTCCGCGGGCGCCTGGAACAGGAAAACATCCAGCGTGTCGACCTGCTTGCGGGCCATGGTCATACCCTTCATCTGCAAGCCGTCGCGTGTCGCGAAGTCCAGGTCGAAGCAAAATCCGGTGACGTTGCCGAAAGGGCAGGGCGAGAGATTTCCGGAGCGTACATTCTGGTATCCCTGCTTCCCCATGGTGGCGACCACCAGGTCCTGAATGTCGTTGGGCAGCATTTTGGCGTCGAATTTGCCGAGTTCTTTTTCTTGCACGCCGGCAATTTCCACAAGCGGCTTGCCTGGTTTGACACCGGTATAGAAATTGACCTGATTGACGTTCGGGCCATCGATCGTCCACAGAATATGGTCTGTCTTGATCTGGTTCCATTGCCTTTGCGGCATCACCGTGACGCCGTTA
>DATEEB010000306.1:0-22097 GCA_035281345.1 Rhizomicrobium sp.
TCGCCGGGCCGGCGCGGCGCATATTCGATCGCCAGCGGCTTGCCATTGACTCGTCCGACTTCGGCGGCCACTTCGCGGACCGAAAAGCCGCGGCCATAGCCGCAATTGAACAGCACGGACGGTCCGCCGTCGCGCAGATACTGTAAAACCCGCTCATGAATGTCCACCAAATCGGAGACATGGATATAGTCGCGCACCCCGGTGCCGTCGGGCGTCTCATAGTCGGTGCCGTAGATGGTCAGATGAGGCACCTTGCCGGTGGCGACCTCGCAGGCGCGCTTGATCAGATGGGTGGCGCGCGGCGTGGACTGGCCGGTGCGCCCCTGCGGATCGGCACCGGCGACATTGAAATAACGCAGGATGCCGTACTTGATGGGATGCGCCGCGGCGACATCCTGCAGAATCCATTCCGTCATCAATTTGGAGCGGCCATAGGGACTGACCGGTATGGCGGGGCCTTCCTCGGCCACCGGCACGACCGGCGGCGAACCATAGACCGCCGCGGTGGAGGAAAAGATGAAGTTGGACACGCCGTTCTTGACGCTGGCGGCGATCAGGGTGCGGGCCGCCGCCGTGTTGTTGGCGTAATAGTAAAGCGGATTTTCCACCGACTCCGGCACCACCACCGAGCCGGCGAAATGAATGACGGAATCGATTCCGTGAGCCGCCAGCAGATCCGAGACCAAGGCCTCGTCGCCGATGTCGCCTTGGACGAAGGTAACGTCTTCCGGCACGTTTTTTTTCACGCCCGTCACCATATTGTCCAGGACGACGATCTTTTCGCCGGTGCCGAGCAAGTGGTGCGCCATATGGCTGCCGATATAGCCGGCGCCGCCCGTGATCAGAATGGTCATGCCGTTGCCTCGCCGGTTAAGCCGGATTGCTGTCAGGCCGCCCGACGCTGACATAACGGAAACCCGCCTCGCTCATTTGGGCGGGACGGTAAATATTGCGCAGGTCCACCATCAGCGGCGTCTTGAGCATGGCCTTGACCTTGGCAAAATCCAGCGCCCGGAACTGGTTCCATTCGGTCAGGATCACCACGCCGTCGGCGCCTTCCAAAGTCTCATACGTGTCCGAGCAATAGTTGAGCTGCAGGTGCTTGGCCGCTTCCTTGCGACCTTCGGGATCGAAGGCGCGGATGGTGGCGCCCGCCTTTTGCAGATAGGGCACAATCACCAGCGACGGCGCATCGCGCATGTCGTCGGTGTTGGGTTTGAAGGTGAGGCCCAGAACCGCGATGGTCTTGCCTTTCACGCCGCCAAACGCGGCCTCGATCTTGCGCGCCATGTTGAGCTTGCGCTCGTCGTTGACGCCCACCACCGCCTCGACGATGCGGCTCGGCGCGCCCAATTCCTGCGCGGTTTGCACCAGGGCCAAGGTATCCTTGGGGAAGCAGGACCCGCCATAGCCGGGACCGGCATGGAGGAACTTGTTGCCGATACGCCCGTCCAACCCGATGCCGCGCGCCACGTCCTGCACATTGCCGCCGACCTTTTCGCAGATATCCGCCATCTCGTTGATGAAGGTGATCTTGGTGGCGAGAAAGGCGTTGGCGGCATACTTGATCAGCTCGCTGGTCTCGCGGCTGGTGAACAAAATCGGCGTCTCATTAAGATAAAGCGGCCGATAGACTTCGCGCATCACCTCGCGGGCGCGCTCGGTGTCGCAGCCCACCACCACCCGGTCGGGGCGGCGGAAATCTTCCAGCGCCGAGCCTTCGCGCAGGAATTCCGGATTGGATGCCATGTCGAACTGGGCATCGGGACGCTTCTTGCGGATGATCTCTTCCACTTTGCGGCTGGTGCCGACCGGCACGGTGGACTTTGTCACCACCACGGCATAGCCGGTCAAGGCGTCCGCGATTTCTTCGGCGGCGGCAAATACAAAAGACAGATCGGCATGGCCATCGCCGCGGCGGCTGGGCGTGCCCACCGCAATGAACACCGCCTGTGCGCCCGCGACGGCGGCTTTCAAATCGGTGGTGAAGGAAAGGCGGCCGGCCTTGGCATTGACCGCCACCACATCGTCCAGGCCGGGTTCGTAAATGGGAATCCCGCCGGCGCGAAGCGTTTCGACCTTGCCGGCGTCCTTATCGATGCAAACAACATCATGGCCGAACTCCGACAGACAGGCGCCGGATACAAGCCCTACATATCCTGTGCCGATAATCGCGATACGCATGGAATCTCCGAAAAAAGTGCCTTTTTCTGGCCCGAAAGGGCGTCAAATACAAGGGAATCTCCCAAGGATTCCTTAAATTGTCCCTTTCGTGACAACGGGTTATAAGAATGATGATGATCGAAATCCGCGATCTGGTGTTCGAATATCCCGGCCATCGGGCGCTTTGCGGCGTGAGCCTGAGCATTGCGGCGGGCTCCATCACCGCTCTGGTGGGCCCCAACGGGGCGGGCAAAACCACCCTGCTGCGCTGCATGGCGGCGCTGGAAACACCCTATGCAGGACATGTGGCGATAGAGGGTTTGGACACCCGGGATGCACCGCGCGCCATCCATGCCCGGCTGGGATATCTGCCGGATTTCTTCGGGCTCTATGATGCTTTGTCCGTGCGGCGGTGTCTGCACTATGCCGCTCGTGCCCATGGCATCGCGCCTCACGAAGCCGCCGGCGCCGCGCAAGCGGCTGCCGCGCGCGTTGGCCTGGCCGATCGTATGGAACAGGCTGCGGGCGCTTTGTCGCGCGGACTGCGCCAAAGGCTGGCGATCGCCCAGGCGATCGTGCACCGTCCGGCCGTGCTCCTTTTGGATGAGCCCGCGGCGGGGTTGGACCCCCAGGCCCGGCGCGATCTGTCCGAACTGCTTTTGTCATTGCGCGCCGGCGGCATGACTTTGGTGGTGTCGTCGCACATTCTGGCCGAGCTGGAGGATTATTCCGACCGCATGGTTATTGTGGATCATGGCCGCATCGCCGGGGGCCAAAGCATCGCTTTGAAGGCTGGAACGCATTTGCGAATCCGCCTGGCGGCAGCGCGGGGAGACCTGAAGGATTTTCTTTCGGGGCAGGGGCTGACGGTGGCGGAAGCATCCGCCGATCACGCGCTTGTAACCATGGCTGGCGGTCCGCCGCAAAAGGCGGCGTTGCTGGCGGCGCTGATACAGGCCGGTTTTGCGGTGATGGAATTTTCCGAAGACACCCGCGCGCTCGAAGATGTGTATTTTGAACAAGTGAAGTCACAGGTAGAATCTAAGGGTGCTGCGCCATGAATCCGGAGTTGCAGCGCAATCTTTGGCTGGAAGCCACACCTTTTCGGTTGGCGCTGATCGCGGGCCTGTTGATGCTGGTCTTCCTGGCAACCTCGGTCGCACCCATGGGCCTGGCGACCAGGTCCGGCGCGGCACGGACCTTGTACTGGTTCTTCGCGGTGTTGTGGGGCACGCGCAGCGCCGCCCTTTCGGTGGTCGCGGAGATCCGCGAGCGCACCTGGGATGGACAGAAGCTGTCCGCCATTGCGCCCTGGCAGATGGTGTGGGGAAAATTGTTCGGCGCCACCGCCGCCAATTGGTTCGGCGCGTTGTTGTGCCTGCCTTTTGTTCTGCTCCCGGTCTGGCAGAACCAGGGCCTGGCCGCCACGCTGACCTATGGCATCATCCTGTTGAGTCTGGGGGTTTTCGCCCAGGCTATTGCGCTGCTCTCCAGCCTGGTTCTAATCCGCCGCAACACCGGCAATTGGCGGCTGGACATTTTTCTTTGCCAAGTGGCCGGGATCTGTGCCGCCTTCGCTTATTACACGCTATGGGAGCGTGGCGGCAGCCAAACACTGAACTGGTGGGGCCATGCATTCAATCTCAGCAGTTTCCATTTGGTGTCGTTGCTGGTGTTTCTGGCTTGGGCGCTGGTGGGATGCTGGCGGGCGATGCGTGCGGAATTGCGGGTCGCCAATGGACCCTATGTCTGGCTAGCCTATCTTGCCTATCTCTCATTTTACAATGCGGGTTTTCAGTTGCCGGTCGGCCGGCATTGGGACATCGCGGCGCTTTATCCGGGCGAAGTGAAATTGGTGCTGGCGGAGATTGCGCTGTTGGCGTCGGCCTATGGCATGGCGTTCCTGGAGCCCAAGGATCCGGTGCGTCTGCGCTGGCTGGGTGAGCAGTTGCGCGCCGGACAGTTCTATAAGGCGTTCCTGGCGGCGGATGCTTGGATGCTGAGCTATGGCGCGGCCCTGCTGGTCGGTCTGTTGCTGGCGGTCGTCTCCGCCGCGCTGGCTCAGCCGCTGGCCTTGCCGGTGCTGGCGATGTTGGGTTTTCTCACCCGCGACGTCGCGATCTTTGTGTTGATGCGCAGCATCGCCGGAGCCAAAGGGGATTTCGCGGCCCTGGCGGTTTTGGGCGCGCTCTATTTGCTGTTGCCGATGATTTTCGGGGGTGTGCATTCGGGCGCATGGATCAGTATGTTCCTGCCCTTTCCCCCCAGCAGCTTGGGCGTGCTCCTGGCCTGGGCGCAAGGCGCAGTCTGTGCGGTCTGGGCGGCGCGAAGCATTGCGCGCGATCAGCCGACTGCCAAGGACGCCGTGGACCAATCGCAATAGAGCGGTACGATGGGGGGAGGGCGTTACCGTCTTTCAGCGCCGGTTATTTCGCGGCGAAAGCCGCCAGCTCAGCGGCAACGCGCGGCAGCAACGCATCCCAGTCGGCGAATTTTTCCGGCCAATAGACGCGCGTGCTGGGATACCAGGGATACTCCGCTGTTCCCAATTGCGGCCAACCCAGACCGCCGGCCAAGAACCAAACCGGCGTTCCCACGCTGGCCGCGGTATGCGCCGCGGCAGTAGGCGCGGAGATGACGAGATCCAAGGCCCGGCACAGCGCGGCGGTGCCGTCGATATCGTCTTTCAGGTCCAGGCCTCCCATCCGATAGATGCCGATGCCGAATTTTTCCTCGGCGCGCGCAATATCCGCGGCGCAGTCGCCATATTGCAGATTGACGAAGGTGATACCGGGGGTTTGCAGAAGTTTGCCCCAGGCATCGATGGGCGAAAAATGCTTGGCACGCTTGCCGTTCATCAGCATGGAGCGCCAGCAAATGCCGACTTTCTTGCCGGGAATGGCAGCGAGTTTTTCCCTGTAAACCGCCACGCGCTCCGGGTCGGGCGTCAAGAAAGCCTGATGCGGGAAATCGCTCAAGGACTTGCGGTAATATTGCAGCGCCGAGCCCATCGGCGCCCACAGGTCCGGCTTGTTGTCCTTGGAGGCAAAGGGGATAAGCCGCAGCGCCTTGTTGCCGTTGTCGTCAATCAAGGTGCGATCGTCATAGGTGCCGACCTCGGCTAAAGGAAAGGAGCGCCGGTAGAGCGGAATCAGGCGCGGATCGACACAAATCTGTAGCTTTCCCTCATCGCCGACAGCGGCCTGGGCATCGGGCAGGATGTTGGAGAACATGAATTCGTCGCCCAAGCCTTGCTCGCCGACCAAAAGCAGTTTCTTGCCGCGTACATCCTCGCCATGCCAACGCGGAGCATCGATGATGTGGTGGAAGTAGGCTCGGAAGCGCTCATTGTTGCGGATTTCATATTCGCGGAAACCTTCTTCGATCTTGCCCAGGCCGATCAGGCAGATGCTGCGCGAATGCAAGGTCTCGATGCGCTCGGCCGGGTCCACCACCAGCTCCAGCGCCTTGTCATAGGCGACGAGCGCCTTGTCCATCTGGCTGAGATATTGATAGGCATAGCCCAGATTGTGATACGCGCGGGCGAAGTCGGGCGCGAGCCGCGCCGCTTCCTCATAGAAAATCAGGCTTTCATCGGGCCGGCCGTCTTCCGCCAAAACCGTCGCCAGCGAATTCCACAGAATGGCTTCTTCCGGCATGCGGTACAGCGCAGCGCGCAAGGTTTCGATCGCCACATCGATCTGGCCCATATCGCTCTGGATGCTGCCCAGATTGTTGTAGCCCAGGGGCGAGTCGGGGCAGGAGGCGATATAGAGCTGGAACATCTTGGCGGCGCCGTCGGTCAATTTGAGATTCCAGGCGGTCAGGCCCAGATTGATCAACAGTTCGGGATCCTCGGGGTCCAACTCGAACGCGCGCTCGTAGGTCACCAGCGCCTTGTGCAGATGGCCCATGCGTTCCAGCGCCATGGCCAGGACGTGAAAGGCCTTGGAATTCTCGCTATCGGCCTCGGTCGCCTTCAGCGCCCATTGGCCGGCCTTGACGATATCGCCCTTGCGCCAGGTCCGGATCGCGCGCTTGAGCGCGATGTTGGAACGGTGGCGGGCTTTTTCCCGCACCACTTCATTGACCAGGCTCTCCAGCTTGTCGATTGCCTGCAGGCGGGCGTCCACGCCGGCAAGCGAATCCATTGTCGGCTGGGGCAGGGCCTTGGCCATAATCACGCTCGGCTTTGAAAATCGAGCGGTATCAAAGCGGTTTATCGTTAATCACTCATGAACGAAAAGGTTGAAAAATGGGCCTTGCGCCGCAGCATTGTGCTTTTGGCGTTAAAAATACAAGCTGGGACCGCCATGCATACCGCCGAACGTCTGGCCGAAGTCAGCGCCCACCACGGTCCGATTCTCGCGACCGTGGACGGTCATGACGTGATCGAATGCGAGCCTTGCGGCTTTCGTCACATCGATCCGCTCTTCGATGACGAGCAGCTCAAGCAGTTCTACGATGCCGAATTCTATCAAAAGGAAAGGCCGAACTATTTCCGCCACGCCGAGGAAGACAAGGAATGGTGGATGTTGCGCTATCATCATTATTACGAGACTTTGGAAACACACGCTCCCGGCCGGCGGCTTTTGGATATCGGTTCGGGCCCCGGTTATTTTCTGGAAGCCGGACGCGAACGCGGCTGGGATGTGCTGGGTTTTGAGGCATCACCGGTCGCGGCCGACTATACCAAGGCGCGGGGAATTCCGGTCATCAACGATTTTTTCTCCGCCGGAAAGGTCAAGGATCTCGGTCAGTTTGACGTGGTATCCGTGGCGCTGGTGCTGGAGCATCTGCGCGATCCCGTCACGCTGATCAAGGAAGCCATCAGCGTGCTTGCCCCGGGCGGTCTGCTGCTGGTGATCTCGCCCAATGACTTCAATCCGTTGCAGATGGTGTTGTGGAAGACGCTGGGCTTCAAACCTTGGTGGGTCGCGCCCCGGCATCATCTGAATTATTTCGACGGCAAATCGGCTCGCCGTCTTTTCACCGCGCATGGGTTGGATGTCCTGCATCAGGAGACCAGCTATCCGATGGAAACCTTCCTGCTGGCCGGACGCGACTATGTCGGCAACGCCGCGCTGGGGCGGGAATGCCACAAAGAACGCAAGGCGTTCGAAACCACCTTGTTCCGCCATGACAAGGCGCTGATCCGTTCCCTGGCGCGATCCTGGTCCGAACAGGAAATAGGGCGGGAATTCATCATCCTGGGCAGGAAGCCCGGTTAAGGCGGGCTATTCGGTGCGGATATCGATCCGGGCCAGGGCCGCGTTGGCGTTTGCTTTTGCTTCCTCGGAGCTCGCGCCGGTGGCAATGACCATGGCGCCGGTGGGCCGTTTGTCACCCGCCGGAGGGATCAGATCGCCGACCCGCGCCGTCACGATCGCTTCCAGGATGCCAGCCATTGTGCGCGCTTGCTCGGCCCCCGCGGCATGCACCACTTTGCCCGGCGCGGGAAAGAAATAGCGCTGAACGATCGGTATGTTGCGCGAAGGCTGCATCTCGGCGGCGGCAGGCTTTTCGCCCAGCGCGATGCGGATCGCCAGGCCCACGAAATCGACCCCGCTATTGTGTGGGATTTCCTTGGTGCAGAAAAATCCACCCGACAGCCGGGCCGCCAGTTCGATGACATAGGCTTCGTTGTCATGCACCACCATGTCGCCCTTCACGGTGCCGTTCACCACGCCCAAGGCGGCCGCAGCCTGGGCCACCACGTCGCGAACCTTTTGCTGAACGGCGGCCGGCAAGCGGCTGGGCAAATCGCCGCCATTCTCGATGAAAAAGGGTGCGTGACGGTCCAGAAGCTCATAGTTGCGGTCGGAGAAGCCGGGTGTGTGGCAGATGCCATCCACCACCAGCGACTCGGTGGAGATCTGCGGTCCGCGCATGTAGGCTTCCACCATGACCCGGCCGGTGGGCGACCATTGCCGGGCGCGGTTGAAGGCTTCTTCCAAGTTGGTGACCTGCGCCAGCCGTTGCACCCCGCGGCTGCCGCGTGAATCCACCGGCTTGATCACCAAGTCATCGCCGCGTTCGGCCAGGATGTGCTTCAGCCCGGCGAAATCCGGAACGGCCGCGTACCATGGCACCGGGACCTCCCTGGCGCGGAAGCACTCTTTCATGGCCAGCTTGTCACTCGCCAGCCGCGCCGTCTCCAGCGTGATGCCCGGCAGGCCAAGGCGTGCCGCCACCATGGCGGCGGTGGTGGGCGCGTCGGCAGCGACGCAGATCACCCCGTCAATCGGGCATGTCTCGCGGTGAAATTTTTCCGCGGCCCGCGCGGTCTCTTCCGGATTGTAGACATCCGCGAGCAGCGCCGCATTGGCAATGGCAAAACCGGGCGCTTTGGGATCCCGGTCGGAGACCACGACATTCAAGCCCATCTCCCGGGCGCGTCTGGCCGCATCCGCTGCCTCCACGCCGCCGGAGACGATAAGAATAGTCTTCATCAGAAATACAGTCCGCCATTGACGTTTATGGTCTGGGCGGTGATGTAGGAGGAGGCATCGCTGGCCAGAAACACGGCGACATGGCCGACTTCGTCCTGGGTTCCGAAACGCTTGAGCAGGATATTTTCCGCCGCCTTCTGCACCGCGGCGGCCTGCATTCCCGCCTGCGCCATCTCGGAGGCTATCAATCCGGCCGCCAGCGTGTTGGAGCGGATCCCATGCGGGGCGCCAAAGCGCGCGATCACCTGCGCCAGCGAAATCAGGCCTGCTTTGCTCGCGGCATAGTGGGCGGTGCGCGGCCCGCCATATTGGCCGCTAACCGAACCGACATGAATGATGGAACCGCCGCCGGCCTGTTTCAAATAGGGCAGAAGCACCTGGGCGCAAATAAAGGGGCCCTTGAGATTGACGTCCAGGATCATGTCCCAGTCCGCATCGCTGATCTGGTCATAGTCGGTGGGTTTGTTGATGCCGGCATTGTTGACCAGGATTGAGAGCGGCCCCAAGGCATCATTGGCCTGTTTCGCCGCCATCTCGATGGAAGCGCGATCCGTGACCTCCATCTGCAACGCTACGGCCTTGCGTTGCATCGCCGCGATCTGGTCGATCACGTTCCGGGCTTCGTCGGCTTTTTCGCGATAGGTGAGGGCGATGTTGGCGCCCGCCCCGGCCATCTGCAGGGCGATTGCCTTGCCGATGCCGCGGCTGCCGCCGGTGATAAAGGCATTGCGGCCTTCCAGGCTGAAGGGGGGTAGGCGGACCGGCGTCATATGGCCTTCTTTCGCGTGAGAACCTTTTCGGCCGCCGCGGCTATGGACTTGGCGTCCAGCCCCAGATGTTGGGCCAGTTCTTCCGGTTCTCCCGATTCGCCAAAACGGTCTCTCAGACCCACAAACTCGATCGGCGCCGGCGCATGACCGGCGAGCGCTTCCGCCACCGCGCCACCCAATCCGCCGTGGATATTGTGATCCTCGGCGGTGACGAAGGCTCCCGTTTCCCGGGCGCATTGTGTCAGCAGCGCCACGTCGATCGGTTTGATGGTGGGCATATTGACCACGCGCGCCGAAATTCCTTTCTGGTCCAGCAACTTTGCGGCGTCGAGCGCGCGCGCCACTTCCACGCCGCAAGCGACAATGGTGAGATCGCCGCCCCGGCGGATGACTTTGCCCTTGCCGATCTCGAAGCTATGGCCGGCGTCGAACACCGAAACCGCCGCACTGCGGCCGGTGCGCATATAGACCGGTCCCTCGAAATCGAGAATGGCCTTGGTTGCCAGCGCCATCTCGACAGGATCGGCGGGCGCGATCACCGTCATGCCCGGTATGGCGCGAAAGGCTGCCAGGTCTTCCAAAGCCTGGGCCGATCCGCCATCGGGGCCGACATCCAGACCAGGATGGCTGGCGACGATCTTCACATTGCGGTTGCTGTAGGCGATGGAAAGCCGCGCTTGCTCGATCGCGCGCAGGCAAAAGACGGCGAAGGTGGTGACAATGGGGATCATGCCCACTGCCGCCAGGCCGCCCGCCGCCGCCATCATATTTTGCTCGGCGATGCCGAATTGGAGGAAGCGTTCCGGGAAAGCTTTGCGGAAATGATGCACGCCAGTCCCGCCGGCGATATCCGCATCCAGCACCACCACATCGGGATAGTCGGGCGCCAGCCGGGTCAGCGCTTTGCCGAAAGCCTCGCGAAGGGAATCGGTCCCGGAGGCAATGAGTTGGGGAGCGCTAGACATTGCCTTCCATCCAATGTTTGAGATCGGCCTCGGCCACGTCCAAAGCGCGCAATGCGTCTTCGGTCTGCTGCGGTGTCATCTTCACGCTGCCATGCCAGGCAGGCACATTCTCCATATAGGGCACACCGCGGCCCTTGACGGTATGGGCGATGATCACATGCGGTTTCCCGGCGGCCGCAGCCGCCTTGTCCAAGGCATCCAGGATCAGCGCGATATTGTGACCGTCAATTTCCTGCACATGCCAGCCGAAGGCCCGCCATTTGTCGCCCAAGGGCTCCAGCCCCATGATATTGGCGTTCGAATCGTCGCTCTGCAGCTTGTTGTAATCGATCACCGCGACAAGATTGTCGAGTTTGTGATGGGCGGCGCACATCGCGCCTTCCCAGACCTCGCCCTCCTGCAGCTCGCCATCGCCCAGCATGGCGTAAATGCGTGCGCCGCTTTTTTTCATCTTCAGGCCCAGAGCCATGCCGATGGCGACGGAAAAACCCTGGCCCAGGGAGCCGGTGCTGGTTTCCACCCAGGGCAGGTCCCGCACATGCGGATGGCCCTGAAACTTGCTTCCCAGCTTGCGAAGCGACAACGCCTCCTTGATGGAGCACAGACCAAATTGCGCCCCAGTCGCATAGAGCGCGGGCGCGCCGTGTCCCTTGGATAGCACGAAGCGGTCGCGGGTGAGATCGTTGCCCCCGCGCAGCGCCGCGCCGTAGATGCAGGCGAACAGGTCGGCGCAAGACAGCGCTCCCCCCGGATGGCCAGACGTCGCGTGGTAGATGGCGGCTATGGCGATGCGGCGTATGGCGGTTGCCGCATCGGTAAGCCGGCCGATCAGCGCCGAATCGTTAAGGGGTGCGTTCATGGTGTCAGGTCCCGGCGGTGCGCCCGCGGGCGCTAGACAGAAGATCGGTATAGACCAGAATTTCCGCATTGGGCGCGCGGGCGCGCGCAATGGTGGATATCTCGCCGGCAAATGCCCGCGACATGACCACGATAACGCCCGGGCAAAGTTTTTCCAGCGCATCTTCGCCTTGCAGGGCCATGCCGTGCCGTTCTTTCATATGCTTGATCAGATGCGTGTCCACCAGCGCCGCCAGCGTCTTTGGATCAAAACCGCCATGCAGGACCAGCGAATCAAACAGCCGGCCCGCGCCCCACACCAGGACTTTTTTGGAAGAGAGCCTGGTCAATTCGGCGGCGACTTCTCGCAGCGCCGCGCGATTGATCTGGCGGGTCTTGCGATAGCGAGCCACCAGGTCGCGGGCATGGGCTGCTTGCGCCGCGTCTGACGGGGCCGCGCCGGCGGCGCCGCGCTTGCGCGCCAGGATCAGCACATTTTCACGGTCGCGGGCATCCGGCGCCTGCACGATCTCAAAGCCGGCCGCCTTGATCACGGCCGCCAGCGTGCCGGGCGAATAATGATAGAGATGCTTGTCGATAAACCACTCCTCCAGAATATCGGCGCCGCCTATCAGTTCCACGTTGGGCGCATCCACCAGCAACAGGCCGCCCGGCTTGAGCAGGCGGTGATGATCCTCGAGAACCGAAAGCGGATACCCCAGATGTTCGATCGTGTGACAGGAATGGATGATGTCGAAACTGGCATCAGGTAAAGCGGTATTCTCGATACGGGCATGGATGGTCTCGACCCGCTCCAGACCCGCGCAAGAGTCGACCACGCGCTCATCCGGCTCCACGGCGACAATCTGGACGCGTGGCGCCAAGGCCAGCAAGGCGCGGACGAAGGAGCCGCGGTTGGACCCGACGTCCAGGACGCGTGCCGCGTCTGTAAGGTCGGCATGTTTTGAAAGTGCTTCCAGGCAGACTTGCGTGCGGAACCCCTTGCCATAGCGCACATTGCCCCAGTCGGCGCCGCTGGAAACGGCGGCCGGGCGGCGCTGGTCATTGTCGATGCGCGGAAAACTCTGCAACAGCCCGCAATTGTTGCAGACATAGACTTTCAGGCCACGGCCTCCCCCTTCGGGTTCGTAAATGGCTTCGAGTGCGGAGGATTGGCAGGTATCGCAGGTTTGCGTCATGGTTTTCCAAGCTTGATCGGCCGCCGTCTAGTACGCGACCGCATATTCCTCTCGGCCGGCATAATCCAGCCGTTTCATCATGGCACCGGCGATGCGTGAAAAACGCGCCGCTTGATCGGGCGTAAGCGGCGTATCCACTGGACGGTTCACATTGTGGGGGCGCTGGAAGGCGGAAAAAACACTGTCCTGCCAGGGCAGGCCCAGAAAGGCGTAAAGCGCCTGCACGGCGCTGGGGGAGGCGCGCAGGTCTTCCAGCCGCACAAAAAGCCGTTGGGTGGGCGCGATATTCTCCATATCGCGCAGGATAACAGCATTGATTTCGGCCCAATGCCAGGCAATTCGCTCGAACTGATCGAAGTCCGGAAAAGCATCGGCCCAAGGCGCGCCAAGCAAAGGCTGCGGCCACCAGTATTTTTTTTCGGGCGGTGGCATCACATTTTTGTCAGGCGCCCGCAAGTAATCGGCGAGAACCGCAGTGGAATGATCGTCGTAATTTTCCGCACCCAGTTTATGAAAATAAGAGCTCGCCACTTTGCGGCCGTCCCGCACCAAATGGATGAAAAGGGCTTGCGGAAAGAGGGCGATTAGGTCGGGTATCAACCAGGATAGCTTGTTGGAAGAATCGCCCCACAGACGCGTTGGGCAGTAGTGGATTGCCGCTCCGTGCGTGGCCGCCAGCGTTGTCGCGGCTTCCTGGGCGGAAGCCAAACCTTGGTAACGTCGCACACCCAAGGGCTGGGCGATGTGGACCATATATTCGTGCTCAACGGTCACATCCGGCGATTGCGATAGAGCCTTGGTCAACATCGCGGTGCCGGATCGCCCACTGGAGACGATAAAAAAAGGCCGACTCATAATGTGACTCCGGTCATAGCAGTGTCCTGCTCAATTCCGGCCGGCCCGCAAGGGCCATGACCATCAAAGGTGCGCCTGATGGTCCGATTCCAGCGTGCCGCCAAGGGGCGGCGAAGTTTGGGCTCTTTTGACGCTTCCAGAGGATTTTGCTCATTGTGCCAAGTTTTTCCGACTCATCCGGCCCCGCTATGTTCTGAGGCGGCAATAGAGCCTATAGTGGCTTTATATTGCAAATCCAAAGGTATACGCTTGTGCTTCCTCTTATTATCGCCGAAGTCTCGAGCAATCACGATCAGGACCTGACCCGCCCCCTGGCCGATGAGCGTCCGCACGCCGCGCGGCGGCTGGGTTTGGGCACGGTCCAGTTCGGTCAAGCCTATGGCATTTCCAACCCGCGCGGCCAGGTGCCGCGGGATGAAGTACGCGCCATTCTGGAACGCGCCGCGCGCGCCGGCATCGGCTTGCTGGATACCGCGGCAAATTACGGCGAGGCGGAAGATGTGCTGTCGCACATGGACACCAAACCATTCCGTCTGGTCAGCAAGACGGTCGCTGTCGATCTGGGCGTGGACAGGGTTGTGGCGCGCGCGCGCCAATCGGTGAAGCAACTGGGCCGGGTCGATTTGTTGCTGGTCCATGCCGCCGGCGACCTTTTGGGCCCGCACGGTGCCGCGCTTTGGCTGGCCTTGCGCGCGTTGAAGGATGAGGGAACGGTGGGCGGCATCGGCATTTCCGCCTATGTCGCGGAGGATCCGGTTGCGCTGGCGGAGCAGTTCCGCCCCGACGCCCTGCAGGTGCCTTTCAGCCTTTTGGATCAACGCTTGCTGCGGGACGGCTCGTTGCGGCGGCTGAAGAATCTGGGCGTGGAAATCCATGCCCGCTCGCTTTTCCTGCAAGGGCTTCTTTTCATGGAAACCCCGCCGGCTAATCTTCAGCATGCCGCGCCAATGTTGAGCGCGGTGCGCGCAAAGATCGCGGCGGCGGGCGCCACGCCGTTGCAGGCAGCGCTGGGATTTGTGCTGTCGCGCCCGGAAGTGGACCGGGCGGTGATTGGTGTGACCACGCTCCGGCAATTGGACGAGATTGTGCAGAGTGTTTCGGTGCCGCCGCCGGATGTGGATTGGGCGGCCTGCGCCCTGGACGATGCGCGGGTGCTGACGCCGTCGCTTTGGTGACTCAGTTGATGAGGCGCGCGACCTCGCGCGCGATGGCCAGCGAGGCGGTCAGCCCGGGCGATTCAATCCCAAACAAATTGACCAATCCGGGAAGGCCGTGATTTTGCGGTCCGTCAATGCGGAAATCGGCATTGGGTTCTTTCGGCCCTGACAATTTTGGCCGCACACCGGCATAGTCCGGCGACAGCATCTCGCCCCTGACGGCCGGCCAATAAGACGCGATCAGCGGCGCGAAGGCGGCGGCGATGCCGGGTGACACGCTATAGTCGATGGCCGCGGGATCGTTGTGAGAAAGCCATTCGACATTGGGCCCGAAACGGGCACGCCCGCCCATATCCAGCGTCACATGCACGCCCAGGCCGCCGGGTTCTGGAATGGGATAGACCAGATGGCGGAACGGGCTTTTGACCGACAGGCTGGCATAATTGCCCTTGGCCAGGACCAGCGGCGGGATTGTCTGCAAGCCTTCGATGCGCGAGGCCAGGGTTTGCGCCCATAGCCCTGCCGCGTTCACAATCAGGCGGGTCTGGAGCGCGATCTGCGCGCCGCCATTTTCCACCGTCAGTGACCAGCCGCCGGCATTTTGGCGAATGGCGGTGACGTTGCTGCCGCACACCACGGTGCGTTCGCCCAGCAAGGCCAACATATACTGATGACTGTCGATGATGCCGGTGGAGGGTGAAAACAGCGCGCCGGCAGCACGGACCTCGGGCTCCAGGCTTGCGCGTTCGCGCGCGCTCAGCGGCGCAAGGTCGTCCACGCCATTGTCACGCGCCGTCTGAGCGATGGCGGCAAGCTGCGCGTCTTGGCCCTCCTGCCCGACGATCAATTTGCCCAGGCGCTTGTGCGGCACGCCATGGGCGGCGCAGAAATCGTACAACAGATGCTTGCCTTCGACGCAGAGCCGCGCCTTGAGCGAGGCTTGCGGGTAATAGAGGCCGGCATGGATCACCTCGCTGTTGCGGGCGCTGGTCTCCATGCCGATATGATCGTTCTTTTCCAGAATGATGACGTCCAGCCCGCACCCAGCAAGCTGCCGCGCCACCGCCAGTCCGACCGCGCCCGCGCCGATCACCACCGCTTCGGATTCGAACTGTTCCATGGCGCTTCATGCCGCGAAAGCCTGCATCCGGCAACCGGCTTGCTTGCGCGGGGTTTTTATGACGGTATCCCGCCATGTTCTTTGTCCTGTCCAAGATTTTCTGGATACTGGCCGCGCCCAGCCATTGGGTGGGACTTCTTATTGTGGCGGCGGCGTTGTTTTTGGTGTTGCGCCGCTATCTTTGGGCCAAGCTCTGCGCCTTCGGCGCGGTGGCGATTCTGCTGGTGGCCTGGCTGGCCGCCACCCCCATGATACGGGCCTGGGAAGACCAATATCCACGTCCTGCCTGGCCGGCGCATGTGGACGGTATTCTGGTTCTGGGTTCGGGTTTTGACAGTGCGCTGCTGCGTGATCGCGGCGCGCCGCAGACCAATGGCGGTGCCTACCGGCTGGAACAAGGCGTGGCGGCGGCGCGTCGTTATCCGCAAGCGCGGTTGGTGTTCAGCGGCGGGTCTGGGGCGCTGGGCGGCGCGCCGCTGTCGGAAGCACAAACCGCTCGCCATGTTTTTGCCGAACTGGGTATGGCGTCCTCGCGCGTGATCTTGGAAGCGCGCTCCCGCAACACATACGAGAATATCCTGTTCTCCAAGGCGATGGTGAAGCCCAGGCCGGGCGAAGTCTGGCTGCTCGCCACATCGGCCATGCACATGCCGCGCGCGATGGCCATCACGCGCAAACTCGATTGGCAAATGACGCCTTGGCCCAGCGATTTCATCACCGCACCCGCAGGCGGCAGCGATCTCTGGGACATCACCGGCAATCTTTCTCTGCTGGATTATGCGGTGCATGAATGGATCGGGATGGTGGCCTACCGCTGGAGCGGCAAGGCTGCCTAATTCCTGTTATCCGGTGCGCAAATAGCGAACCGCTTCATCGCGCCCAAACAGATAGAGCAGCACCCGCAAGGCTTCGCCGCGCGGTGACTTGAGATCGGGATCGCGGACAAGGATCAGCCGCGCATCGTCATGCGCGACGGCCAGCAAGTCCGCATGCGCGCAAGGATCGGCCATGCGAAATTCCTCCAGCCCGCTTTGGCGTTTTCCCAACACCTCGCCGGGGCCGCGCAGGCGCAAATCTTCTTCCGCGATGACAAAGCCGTCATCGGTGTCGCGCATGGTTTTCAGCCGCGCTTTGGCGGTCTCATATAAAGGTTCATGCCATACCAGGATGCAGCTGGATTTACCGCTGCCGCGCCCGACGCGGCCACGCAACTGGTGCAATTGCGCCAGGCCGAAGCGTTCGGCATGTTCTACCACCATGATGGTGGCTTCGGGCACGTCCACGCCGACCTCGATGACGGTGGTGGCGACCAGCAATTGGGTGTCGCCCGCCTTGAAAGCGGCCATGGCGGCATCGCGGTCGGCCGCTTTCATCTTGCCATGCACCAGGCCGATAGTCCGTCCCAGCGCTTGGCGCAGCATCACGGCCCGGTCTTGTGCGGCGGCCAGATCGATTTTCTCGGATTCTTCCACCAGCGGGCAAACCCAATAGGCGCGCGCGCCCCGGTTCAGGGCTGTGCGCAGATGGCCGATCAATTCGTCCAACCGGTCGGCGCTCATCACCCGCGTCTCGACCGGTTTCCTGCCCGGCGGACGGCCGGTGATCTTGGAAACATCCATGTCGCCATAGGCGGTCAGCGCCAGAGTGCGCGGAATGGGCGTCGCGGTCATCACCAAGACGTCTGCTGGTTTGCCCTTGCTTTGCAGCTGCATGCGCTGATGCACGCCGAAGCGATGCTGTTCGTCCACCACCGCAAGCCCCAGGTCTCTGAAGGTGACATCCTCGGAAAATAACGCATGGGTGCCGATCAAGATGTCGATCTCGCCCGCCGCCAGTTTCGCCAGAGTAGTTTCCCGGCTGGCGCCTTTTTCGCGCCCGGTAAGGCAAGCAAGCCGCACACCGGCCGCCCGCGTATAAGGCTCCAGCGCTACCAGATGCTGACGCACCAGCAATTCGGTGGGCGCCATCAGGGCGGCCTGCAATCCGGCTTCCACCGCGTCCAGCATCGCGAGCAAAGCCACAATGGTCTTGCCCGATCCCACATCGCCCTGCAGCAGCCGCAGCATACGTTTTTCCGATGCCATGTCTGCTTCGATTTCGGCCAGCACCGCAAATTGCGGATCGGTCAGGGCAAAGGGCAGGGCGGCGATGGCTTTGGCTTTCAATGCGCCGGTGCCGCGCACCACGCGGCCTTTCTTTCCATTGGGGCCGCCACGCAGATGGGCGCGGATCAACAATAGGGCGAGCTGATTGGCGAGCATTTCGTCATAAGCCAAGCGCTGGCGCGCCGGCGTGGTTGGCGCCAGATCGCTGTCATGGGCGGGGGCATGCGCCGTTTCCAGCGCCGCGCCGAAATCGTCCCACTTGCGCTGCTTTACAAAGTCCGGGTCCTGCCATTCCGGCAGCGCGGGACGCTTTTCCAGCGCGCCGCGCACCGCTTTGACCATCGGGCGCAGGGTCAAACCGTCCGTCAGGCCATAGACCGGTTCGTGCAGGGGAAAGGCCGCGCCCTCCTCCGGCGCCACCACATAGTCGGGATGGGGCATTTGCAACCGGTCTTTAAACCGTTCGATGCGTCCCGATACCAAGCGGCGCGCACCCACCGGCAAAAGTCCGGCCAGATAGTCGGTATGCGCCCGGAAGAACACCAGCTCCATCAGAGAGGTTTCGTCCGATACCATCACCTTATAAGGCTGCGCTTTGACCCGGTTGGGCCGGTGCTCCAGCACCGTCACCTCCACCGTGGCGATTCTTCCTGCTTCGGCCGCACTAAGCTTGGGGCGATAGGAACGGTCCACCACCCCCACCGGAAGGTCGAAGATCAGGTCCACCAGCCGGGGGCCGGCCACTTTCTGGATCAATTTTTCCAGCTTGGGACCCACCCCGGACAGGGTGCGGATTTCGGCGAAGAGGGGGAACAGAATCGCGGGCCGCATGGCAACAAAGATAATAGCGGCCGCCCGTTGTTCTCAAACAGGCGTGAGGCTATATCCCGCCCCATGACGGACCTCGAACAGGGTGGCTCTTCGGAGAACCGCCGGAAACGCCTTTTGTTTCGCGCCCAAAGGCGCGGCTTCAAGGAGGTTGACCTGATCTTTGGCGCCTATGCCGAAGACCATTTGACAGGGTTGGACGCCGCCGGGCTGGACCAGTTCGAAGCATTGCTCGCCGCGCCCGACCAGGACGTCTATGCCTGGCTGCGCGGTGCCGAACCGGTGCCGCCGGAACATGACAATCCGGTATTCGCCGGACTAAAGCAGATCTGCGCGCAACAGTCGCCGCGCTGGAAGACGTAAAACTTGGATCGTCTGGATTACATCGCCAAACAGCAGGTGCGCCTCACCGTTTCCGGCGCGCCGCAAGGTTATGATGCTTATATCGCCGCAGAAGCGGCAAGGCGGCGGGGCGGGCCGGTCCTGTTCGTGACCTTGGACGACGCGCAGGCCGATGCCGCGGAACGGGCGATCCGTTTTTTCGCGCCGCAGATGACGGTGCGGGCCTTCCCGGCCTGGGATTGTCTGCCCTATGACCGGGTGTCGCCCAAGCCCGATATCGAAAGCCGCCGCCTCGCCACCCTGGCGGTCTTGGCGCGCGATGCCGACGAGCCTGCCGTGATTGTCACTACCATCAACGCCGTGTTGCAGCGTGTACCGCCCAAAGACGTGATCGCCGGCGCGAGTTTCGCCGCCAAAAACGGCGCGGAGGTGGACCGCGAGGCGCTGGTCGCGTTCCTGTCCGCCAATGGCTATGTCCGCGCCGGTACGGTGCGCGAGCCGGGCGATTTCGCCCTGCGTGGCGGCATTGTCGATCTATGGCCGCCCGGCGAGGAACAGCCGCTGCGGCTGGACTTTTTCGGCTCGACCTTGGATGCCATCCGGCGCTTCGATGCCGAGACCCAACTCTCCGACAAAAGCGCGGTGGCGGACATCGCGCTTCTGCCCGCCAGCGAAGCACCGCTGAATGCCACCGCCGTCAGCCGCTTCCGTTCCGGTTATGTCGCGGCCTTCGGCGCGGCGGGTGACGACCCGCTCTATGAAAGCGTCAGCGCCGGGCGCAAGACCCAAGGCATGGAGCATTGGCTGCCGCTATTCTATGAGCGGCTGGATACGCTGTTCGATTATCTGCCGCGCTGCCTGGTGATGCTGGGCCATCAGGCGGAAGAGGCCAAGGCGGCGCGGCTGGAATTGGTCCGGGACTATTACGAAACCCGCGAGCAATTCCGCCATGCCAAGGATGACAAACACAGCATCAAAAGTCCTCCCTATAAGCCGCTGAAACCGGAGACGCTGTATCTGACCGATGCCGACTGGAAAGGGGCGTTGGCCAAACAGATCGTGCGCGAGCTTTCGCCTTTCCAGGCACCGGAATCCACCGCCAGCGTGGATGCGGGAGGACGCCAGGGGCGCGATTTTGCGCCAGAAAGACAGGGCGGCAACTTGAACATCTTCCAGGCCGCCGCCGATCACCTGAAGGCGCTGCAGGCGGCCGGAAAGCGCGTCCTGGTGGCAAGCTGGACCGACGGTTCGGTCGAGCGCATGGGTGGGGTGATGTCCGACCATGGCGTCACGCCGATCCGCAAGGTTTCCGACTGGCGCGAAGCGCTGAAGCTGGATGCCTCGGCTTTTGCCATCGCCTGCCTGGGGATCGAACGCGGTATCGAGGGGCCGGATTTCGCCATCCTGTCGGAACAGGACGTGCTGGGCGACCGCATGGTGCGTGCCGCAAGCCGCGCCCGCCGGGCGCAGAATTTCATCACCGAAGCTTCGTCCCTGACGCCCGGCGATCTGATCACCCATATCGAACATGGCGTGGGGCGCTATCTGGGCCTGAAGGCGATAGACGCGCTGGGTGCGCCGCATGATTGCCTGGAATTGCAGTATGACGGCGGCAAGCTGTTCCTGCCGGTGGAGAATATCGAGCTGTTGACTCGTTACGGCTCGGACGAGGGTGCGCAACTCGACCGGCTGGGTGGCGCAGGCTGGCAGAAGCGCAAAGCAGAGATGAAGGAGCGGGTGCGCGCCATCGCCGCCGAGCTGATCAAGATCGCCGCCGCCCGCCAATTGAAATCCTTAGTCCCGGTCGAACCGCCCAGCGGCTTGTACGATGAATTCGCGGCGCGTTTTCCGTATCAAGAGACCGAAGACCAGGACAAAGCCATCACCGACACCATCGCCGACCTGGCGGCGGGCCGCCCGATGGACCGGCTGGTGTGCGGCGATGTCGGCTTTGGGAAAACCGAAGTGGCGATGCGTGCCGCCTTTGTCGCCGCCATGGCGGGCGAACAGGTGGCGGTGGTGGTGCCCACCACACTGCTGGCGCGCCAGCATTATCGCGGTTTCGCCGAACGCTTTGCGGGCTTTCCGCTCAAGGTGCGGCAACTGTCGCGCTTTGTGGATGCCAAGGACGCCAAGGAAACCAAGGAAGCGCTGGCCGAAGGCACGGTGGATATCGTGGTTGGCACGCACGCGCTGCTGGCCGAAAGCATCGTCTTCAAGCGGCTGGGTCTGGTGATCGTGGACGAGGAGCAGCACTTCGGCGTGGTGCACAAGGAACGGCTGAAGACTCTGAAGGCCGATGTCCATGTCCTGACCCTGACCGCGACGCCGATCCCGCGCACCCTGCAATTGGCGCTGTCGGGAGTGCGCGATCTGTCGTTGATCACCACCCCGCCGATCGACCGGCTGGCGGTGCGCACCTTTGTCACGCCCTTCGATCCCTTGGTGGTGCGCGAGGCGCTGCTGCGCGAGCATTATCGCGGCGGCCAGAGCTTTTTCGTCGCGCCGCGCATTTCCGACCTGCGCGAGGCCGAAGCCTTCCTGAAATCGGTGGTGCCGGAGGTCAAACCGGCGGTGGCGCATGGCCAGATGTCGCCCAAGCTGCTGGAAGAGGTGATGACCGCTTTTTACGAGCGCAAGGTGGACGTGCTGGTCTCCACCAATATCGTGGAATCCGGTCTGGACATTCCCACCGCCAACACCTTGATCATCCAGCGCGCCGACATGTTCGGCCTGTCGCAGCTTTATCAGCTGCGTGGCCGCATCGGCCGGTCCAAGCAGCGCGCTTATGCCTATCTGACCACCCCGCCCGACAAGAAACTGACCGAGACCGCGACACGGCGGCTGGAAGTGCTGCAGTCGCTGGACCAGCTGGGCGCCGGTTTCTCGGTGGCCAGCCATGACATGGATATTCGCGGTGCCGGCAATCTTTTGGGCGAGGAACAGTCCGGCCATGTCCGCGAGGTCGGCATCGAACTGTATCAGGAGATGCTGGAGGAAGCCGTGTCGGGCCTGAAGGAGGGCGGCGATGCCGATGTGACCGATCAATGGTCGCCCACCATCAATCTGGGTGCCTCGGTGTTGATCCCGGAGGACTATGTCGCCGATCTCAATGTCCGCATGTCGCTCTACCGGCGGCTGGCGGGGATCGAGACAGGCACGGATATTGACCGCTTCGCCGCCGAATTGATCGACCGGTTCGGGCCGCTGCCGGACGAAGTCAAACATCTGTTCGAGATCGTCACCATCAAACAGTTGGCCAAGCAGGCCGGGGTGGAAAAGATCGATGCCGGTCCCAAGGGCG
>DATEEB010000307.1:0-9292 GCA_035281345.1 Rhizomicrobium sp.
GTGGCGCATGCTTTTGGAATTTTCCAGAACCCGCCCCGTCCCCAGCGCGACGCAGGATAAGGGATCGTCGGCGATGGAAACCGGCAAGCCGGTTTCATCGCGCAACACTTGGTCCAGATTGGCGAGCAGCGAACCGCCGCCGGTCAGAACGATGCCCTTGTCCACGATGTCGGCGGCCAGTTCCGGCGGCGTGGCTTCCAACGCCACTTTCACCGCTTCCACAATGGCGCCCACCGGTTCGGCCAGGGCCTCGGCGATATGACGCTGGGTGATGGTGATTTCTTTCGGAACGCCATTGAGCAGATCGCGGCCCTTGATTTCCATGGTGACGCCATTGCCATCCATCGGCAAAGCCGCGGAGCCGATTTCCTTCTTAATGCGCTCGGAAGATGCTTCACCGATCAGCAGATTCTGATGACGGCGGATATAGGCGATGATCGCCTCGTCCATTTTGTCGCCACCGACGCGAACGCTGCGCGAATAGACGATGCCGCCCAGGGACAGCACCGCGACTTCGGTGGTGCCGCCGCCGATATCCACCACCATCGAGCCGGTGGGTTCGCTGACGGGAAGGCCCGCACCGATCGCGGCCGCCATCGGCTCTTCGATCAGGAAAACGCGGCGGGCGCCTGCCGACAACGCCGACTCCTGAATGGCACGGCGCTCCACCGCGGTCGAGCCCGAGGGCACGCAGACGATGATCATGGGATTGGCGAAGGAACGCCGGTTGTGCACCTTGCGGATGAAGTGCTTGATCATCTCTTCCGCCACTTCGAAATCGGCGATGACGCCGTCGCGCATCGGGCGAATGGCCTCGATATTGCCGGGGGTGCGCCCCAGCATCATCTTAGCATCGTTGCCGACCGCACGGACGGCCTTCTTGCCGCCCCTGGTGGTGAAGGTGGCGACCACGCTGGGTTCGTTGAGAACGATGCCGCGGCCCTTGACATAGACCAGCGTGTTCGCGGTCCCCAGGTCGATGGCCATGTCGCTGGAGAGTGCGCCGAGAAGACTACCGAACATGCTGAATGTACCCCTAACCTGGAAAGCCAAAACAAAATCAGCGCCGTCTTCCAAAAACCGCCCCGGAGCGCTTTGCCGGGGCGGCAAGCTGTCATGCCTTCGGCGTCATCTTGCGACGGTCAACGCCTCGGGCTCCTGCTTTTGCCGTTTTACCAGCAATTTGTTTAACGCATTCACATAGGCATAGGCGGCTGCCACCAGGGTGTCGGTGTCCGAGGCTTTGCCGGTGACGGTGCGGCCATTTTCCTGGAGCCGGACGCTGACCTGGGCCTGGGCGTCGGTACCCTCGGTAACGGCGCTGATTTGGAAGAGCTGCAGGGTGGCCGTATGGGGGTAGGCCTCGCGGATGGCCATGAAAATGGCGTCCACCGGGCCGTCGCCGGAGGTGGTCACACTCTTGACCGTCCCCGCGGCGTCCAGGGTCAGGGAGGCCACCGGGACGATCCCGGTGCCCGATTCCACCCGGAGCGCCTTGATCGAGATGGTGTCGTGGCCGCGCATGATCTCGTCGTCCACCAGGGCGGCGATGTCCTCATCGAAGACATGCTTTTTCTTGTCGGCCAAGTCTTTGAAACGCTTGAAGGCGTCCTCGAAGGCCTCGTCTTCCAGCGTGTAGCCCATGCTTTCCAGCTTGTCGCGGAAAGCATGGCGCCCCGACAATTTTCCCAGCATCAGCGAGGTGGCGTTCACGCCCACATCCTCGGGCCGCATGATCTCGTAAGTCTCCACATGCTTGAGCATGCCGTCCTGATGGATGCCCGATTCATGGGCGAAGGCATTCTTACCGACGATGGCTTTGTTGTACTGCACCGGAAAGCCGGTGACGTTGGAGACCAGCTTGGAGGCACGGTTGAGCAAGGTGGCGTTGATGTTCGTCGAAAAGGGCATGATGTCCTTTCTCACTTTCAACGCCATCACGATTTCTTCCAGCGCGGCATTGCCGGCGCGCTCGCCGATGCCGTTGATGGTGCATTCCACCTGACGCGCACCCGCCAGCACGCCCGCCAGCGAATTGGCCACCGCCAGCCCCAGATCGTTGTGGCAATGGGTGGAGAAGATCACCTTGTCGGCATTGGGCACGCGCGTTCGCAACATGGTGATAATGTCGAAGAATTCCTGCGGCGTGGAATAGCCCACGGTATCGGGCACATTGATCACCGTGGCGCCGCTGTGAATCGCCACTTCCACGCATTTGCACAGGAAATCCGGCACCGTCCGCGTCGCATCTTCCGCCGACCATTCCACCTCCGAGGTGAAATTGCGGGCGCGGGTGACGCTGGCGCCCACCGCTTCCAGAACCGCATTTTCGCCCATATTCAGCTTGTGCTTCATATGCACCGGGCTGGTGGAAATGAAGGTATGGATGCGCGGACGATAGGCCCCTTTCAGCGCCTCGCCGGCGCGGTCAATGTCCTTGAAGCCGGCGCGCGACAGGCCGCAAACCGAGGCGCGTTTGACGATCTTGGAAATTTCCTGCACCGCCTTGAAATCACCCGGCGAGGAAATGGGAAAGCCCGCCTCGATCACATCGACGCCCATCTCGTCCAGCAATTCGGCGATCTGGAGTTTTTCCTCATGCGTCATCGCCGCGCCGGGCGATTGCTCGCCGTCGCGCAAGGTGGTGTCGAAGATTTGAATCGGTGTTGTTTCGGTGTTGGCAATGGCCATGACAAATATCCTTCTGTTCGTCGCATGCTGCGACTTCCATTCTCCCGTTGCGTTGATCCCCTAAACACCCGGCGCGCGAACCATTCGCGCATCGTCAGCGCCTAGGGGCGGCTAAGAAGAAGAAGTGCGCGCGAAGAACCGAGGGAAGGACGGGGCTGAATGTTGGCGCGCGCGAAACCGGCCGCGGAAAATCCGCCCCGTTCGATTTCGATCTGCACGCCTTCCGTCATTGACCTATCGCCATTCCGCCCGTAGATGCGGTGCCTTAATGCTGTAACCAACGGATAAATCACCGTTTTTTTCAGCATTGGCCCCGGTTTTACGCCGATTTTGCCCTGTGGCGCAATAGCGACAGGGGTATGGCTGAAAAAACTTCCGTTTGGGCAGAACCCTGAATTAACAGTGTAAACAACGCGTTGCCGTTCCGGGGCCGCAAGCGCCTGAAACCAGGGTTTTACCGCTTGCGGAATTGGGCGGCAAATCCGTCCGGCGGCAGTCCCTTTGTACCCATCTTTGTGACCGTCAAAGTGGGTTGCCAGGGCGCGCGAACCCGCCTATCCGGGCGGGCGAACAATCGCAATCCACCATTGACCTCTTCGAGGCCCCGCCGGACATGAGAATCCTGCCGCCCGTCTCGATCGAAGCACGCCGCCTGCTGCCCAGCCGTTGGGATCTGCTGGCGGCGGCGCTGGTGCTGGGCTTTATCGTCGCCTTCGCCGATGCCAGCCGCTTGCTGATTCAACCCTTATCCACGGTCAGCGGCAACAGTCTCAGCCTGGATCCGGCGCTATTGCCCGGTTACGCGCTGCGCACGGGGCTTCGCATGCTGCTGGCCATGGGTGTGTCACTGGTTTTCACCTTCAGCTATGCCACCTGGGCGGCCAAGAATCCGCGCGCCGGCCTGCTGTTGGTGCCCTTGCTCGATATCCTCCAGTCGGTCCCGATCCTGGGCTTTTTGTCGGTGACGGTGGTCTGGTTCCTGTCCCTGTCGCCGGGGCGCGTGTTCGGGGCGGAGTTGGCCTGCGTCTTTGCCATCTTCACCAGCCAGGCCTGGAATATGGCCTTCAGCTTCTATCAGTCGCTGCGCACCGTGCCCCAAGACCTGACCGAAGCAGGGCGCATGTTCGGCCTGTCGGCCTGGGCGCGCTTCTGGCGCATCGAAGCGCCCTTCGCCACCCCGCCGCTGATCTGGAACATGATGGTCTCCATGTCGGGCGGCTGGTTCTTCGTCACCGTCTCCGAGGCTATCAGCGTGGGCAAGACCACCATCGCGCTACCCGGCATCGGCTCCTATATCGCGGTCGCCATAGCCCAGAAGGACATCGCCGCGATCTTCTATGCGATCTTCGCCATGCTGGTGGTGATCCTGATCTATGACCAACTGTTGTTCCGCCCGCTGGTGGCTTGGGCCGACCGCTTCCGGGTCAGCGAGGAACAGTTGGAGGATCCGCCGCAGAGCTGGATGCTCACCATGCTGCGCCGTTCGCGGCTGATCGATTGGATGACAGCGCCCTTCGACCATATGATGCGCTGGAGCTATCATTTCCAGCCGCCCTCCTTTGGGATGCGGGCGGCGTTGCGCGATCATGACGACCGGCTGGCGAACATCCTTTGGTATGTGATCTTGGCGGCGTTGGGCTTTTATGCCGCTTTCCGCATCTATGCCTTTGCCTACGCCAATCTGACCTGGGGCGATCTTTTGACGGCCCTCGGCTTGGGCTTTCTCACCATGCTGCGGGTTGTGGTCTTGATCGCCATCGCCAGCGCGATCTGGACGCCCATCGGCGTCTATGTGGGCTTGCGGCCGCGCCTGACCCGGATCGTGCAGCCGGTGGCACAGTTCCTGGCGGCTTTTCCCAACAATCTGCTGTTTCCCTTGGCGGTATCGCTGATCGTCTTGTGGCAGCTCAATCCCGACATTTGGTTGTCGCCACTGCTGGTTTTGGGCACCCAATGGTACATCCTGTTCAATGTGATCGGCGGCGCCAGCACCATCCCGCGCGAGTTGATGGATGCCGGCGACAATTTCGGGGTCAAAGGCTGGTTGTGGTGGAAACGGATCGCCCTTCCGGCCGTATTTCCGCACTATCTGACCGGGGCGATCACCGCGTCCGGCGGCGCCTGGAACGCCAGTGTGCTGGCGGAGGTCGCCAATTGGGGCAATACCACATTGAGGGCCCATGGCCTGGGCGCCTATATTTCGGACGCCACCCAAAAGGGCGATTTCCACCATGTCGTGCTGGGGATCGCGGTCATGGCCTTTTTTGTGGTGGTGGTAAACCGGCTCTTTTGGCAGCCGCTTTATTGGTACGCCGAACGCAAGTACCGTTTGACCTGAGGTGCCATGAGCAACTTGCTGGAAGTCCATAATGTCAGGCGGTCTTTTCCGCGCAGCGGCGGCGAAGAATTGCTGGTGCTGGACGATGTCAATCTGACGTTGAAGGAAGGCGAGATTGTCGGCCTTTTGGGCCGTTCGGGATCGGGCAAATCCACCTTGCTGCGCCTGATCGCAGGCCTGGCGCGGCCGCAAGGCGGCAGCCTCACTTACATGGGCGCACCTATCGCGGGCCCGGCCCAGGGCGTGGCCATGGTGTTTCAGGGCTTTGCACTGTTTCCTTGGATGACGGTCTTGGAAAATGTGGAGCTGGGACTGGAAGCCTTGGGCTTGCCGCAAACCGAGATCCGCAGCCGCGCCTTGGCCGCCATCGACCTGATCGGCTTGGACGGTTATGAGAGCGCTTATCCGCGCGAATTGTCGGGCGGCATGCGCCAGCGCGTCGGTTTTGCCCGCGCCGTGGTGGTGCATCCCAATATTCTTTTGATGGACGAGCCTTTCAGCGCGCTGGACGTGCTGACGGCGGAAAATCTGCGCACCGACCTGGTCGAGCTTTGGGGCAACCGCAAGCTGCCGATCAAGGGCATCATCCTGGTGACGCACAATATCGAAGAGGCGGTATTGATGTGCGACCGGGTGCTGTTGTTCTCTTCCAATCCCGCCAAGGTCAGCGCCGACATTGCCATCGATCTGCCCCAGCCGCGCGATCGCACCTCGCCCCACTTTGAGGATTATGTCGATCGCATCTATGTCGAAATGACCGCCCGGCGGGTGGAACGCCTGCGCGCCCAGACCGCCGCCGGTCCCAGCATTGAAATGCCCCTCACCCATGTCTCGCCCAACCAGATTTCCGGTTTGATCGAGGCCTTGTCCGCGCCGCCTTATAGCGGCAAGGCCGACTTGCCGGACATCGCCTATGAACAGGAATTGGAGGTGGACGAATTGTTTCCCGTGGCGGAAGCCATGCAGCTGCTGCGGCTGGCCGAGGTGGAGGGCGGCGACATCAAGCTCACCCATATGGGCAAGCGTTTCGCCGACGGGGAGTTGAATGAACGCAAGGAGATTTTTTCGCGCGCCCTGATGGGCAATGTGCCGCTGGCCGCCCATATCCGCAAAGTGTTGGACGAACGCACCAGCCATTCGGCGCCCAAGACCCGGTTCCTGGACGAATTGGAAGACCATATGGCCGAGGATTCGGCGGAAGAGACACTAAAGACGGTGGTATCCTGGGCCCGCTTCAGCGAATTGTTTTCCTACGACGACGATGCCGCTTTATTCAGCCTAGAAAACCCGACTTGATTTAATTTTTTGGCGCGCAGCATTTTGGCCGCTGGCCAGGAGCGTCGCGCGGAGCGTACGAAAGTACGTGAGCACGCGCGACGCCGCCAGCGGACAAAAGGCCAGCGCCTAGGCCGAAAGCGCCGTTCGGCGTTGCATCGCCCGTTCCGCCGGCAGGATCAGGCGCGCGGTCGTGCCCTTGTGCAGCACGCTTTCGATTTCCAGCGCGCCGCCATGGCATTCGATCAGCGATTTGACCAACGCCAGACCGAGGCCGGTGCCCTCGGCATTGCGGGCAAAGGGCGACGCCACTTGGCGGAAAGGCTCCAGCGCGATGGGAATCTGGTCCGGCGCCATGCCGATGCCGGTATCGCGCACCGCCAGCACGACACTGCCGTCCTGCCTCTGATGGCCCGAAATATCCACTTTGCCGCCGCCGGGGGTGAATTTGATGGCATTGGAACACAGATTGAGCAGCGCTTGCTTGAAGCGCAGCCGGTCCACCAGAATATTGGGCAGGCCCGGCGCCATCTCGGCCGTCAGACGTAAACCGCCTTCACGCGCCTTGCCGCGCGTCAGCCGCAGACATTCTGCGACAATGTCGGCGGGCGCGATGTCCTCGTCCGCAAGCTCAAACTTTCCGGCGGCCGCCTTGGACAGATCCAGAATGTCGTTGATCAGCGCCAGCAGATGTTTGCCCGCGCCGTGCACGTCATTGGCATATTCGCGATAGCGCGGATGACCCAGCGGACCAAACAATTCGTTGCCCAAAATGTCCGAGAAACCGATAATGGCGTTCAGCGGCGTGCGCAGTTCATGGCTCATCAGCGCCAGAAAATCGCTCTTGGCGGCGTTGGCGCGGGTTTCCGCATACAAGGCCTTGCACAATTGCGCTTCGCGGGCTTGCAGCAGCTTAACCTTGCCTTGCAACAAGGCTTCGCCGGTGCCCACGCCCAGATAACGCCCGCGCTTGGTCACCACAAAACACTCGATCAAGGCATCGGGATTTTCCACCAACAAGGTGGCGCCGAGATCGGCCAGGCGCACATTGCTTTCCACCACCAGGGGCGCGCGATTGGCCAGCCTGAGAACGGACTTGCGGGCAAACAGTTCGGGCACATAGGGCTTGGCATAGCGGCCGAAAAACATGAACCGGTTGACCAGGCCCAGCACCGTTTCGCTTCTGCTGTCCAGGATTGCCACCGCCGGCACCGCCGGATTGGCGGCGAACCAGTCGAACACTTCCCCGCAAGTGGTGCGCTCGCATAACGCCGGCGTGGGTACCGCCAACATCCCAGCCGTCAGCTCGTCTCCAGCAATCGTCATGACTTCCCCCGGTGCTGGCGGAAGGGTACGGTCGGGCCGTGTGCAGGCGGTTAACCGCGATCCGGCCAACCGGAAAATTTTGTGAAGTTACCGTGACAGGTAAACAACCGGTTTCACCGCGCCCGCGCAGGCCTTGGCGCGCATCCGCGCTTCATCGGTGGTAGCGGCGCGCGCCAGCGCCACGCCCATGCGGCGCTTCACAAAGGATTGCGGCTTGCCGAACAGGCGCAGTTCGCTGCCGGGAATTTTCAGCGCTTCGTCCACGCCCTCGAAGGAGAGTGCACCGGCTTCCACGCCGCCATAGATCACCGCCGAGGCGCCCGGCGATGCCATTTCGGTATTGACCGGCAAGCCCAGAATGGCGCGGGCATGCAGCGCGAATTCCGATTGCAGTTGCGACACCAGGGTGACCAGCCCGGTGTCATGCGGACGGGGCGAAACTTCGGAGAACCAGACCGCGTCGCCCTTCACAAACAGTTCGACGCCGAAAATGCCCAAGCCGCCCAATGCGCCGGTGACGGCGGCGGCCATATCGCGCGATTTTTTGCGCGCCGCCTCGCTCATCGCTTGCGGCTGCCAGCTTTCCACATAATCGCCGTCCTTCTGGACATGGCCGATGGGTTCGCAGAAATGCGTGCCCACTTCTCCATTGGAAGTGGCGGCGCGCACCGTCAGCTGGGTGATCTCAAAATCAAAGCCTATTTCGCCTTCCACGATCACCCGGGCCTCACGCACCCGCCCCGCGCTGAGGGCCCTTTCCCAGGCGGGCGCCACATCGTCGGCGGATTTCAGCCGCGACTGGCCCTTGCCGGAGGAGGACATCACCGGCTTCACAAAACAGGGAAAGCCGATCCGGGCAGCAGCAGCCTGCAATTCCTCCAGCGAGGAAGCAAAGGCGTAAGGCGAGGTCGGCAATTTCAATTCTTCCGCCGCCAGCACCCTTATGCGTTCACGGTTCATGGTGATATGGGCGGCCCGCGCGGTGGGGATGACGGTGCAAAGCCCATCGGCCTCGATCCGCACCAGCTCATCGGTGGCCAGCGCCTCGATCTCCGGCACCAGGAAATGCGGGCGTTCCTGTTCCACCAGGACGCGCAACGCCTTGGCATCGGTCATGTCGATCACATGGGCGCGGTGCGCCACCTGATGCGCGGGAGCGCCCGCATAGCGGTCCACCGCGATGGTTTCCACGCCTAGCCGCTGCAACTCGATGACGACTTCCTTGCCCAGCTCGCCCGAGCCCAGCAGCATCACTTTGACAGCGGCGGGCGACAGCGGCGTGCCCAGCGTCATGCGCCATACACTTTGGCAAAGGCGTCGATCAAAATCTGGCGGTCGGCGGGCTGGCCGACCACTTTGATGGCGTCGTCGCGTATCACCACATCGGGCGAGGCTTTCTCTATCCAGATATGCGAGGTCGGGATCGCCCAACTGGGATCGTCCAGGGTACCGGCGGAAATAAAGACCAGCGCATTGGATGCCAAATTGTGATGGAACATGCGGGTGCCGCAGGTGGCGCAACGCTGGATGTCCAGCTCGCGCCCGGAAGCCGCGCGCTTGCGATAGGTATGGGTTTCGCCGGTAAACGAGAAGGCCTCGTTGTTGGCGATCAGCATGATGACATTGGTTGCGCCGGTGGTCTTCTTGCAGTCGGTGCAATGG
>DATEEB010000308.1:0-2523 GCA_035281345.1 Rhizomicrobium sp.
ATGAACGCTTCCGCCGTGGCGATCTTTGTCTTTTCACCTCAAGTGCATTGGCTGCAAGCCGGCATCGCCTGCGTCGGCGCTGCATTGGGCGGGCTGATCGGTGGCCAGGTGGTCAACAAGGTCAACCCAACTCTGCTGCGCATCTTAGCTGTGGCCATCGGCGTGGCCCTGACCATCGGGCTGTTTGTCCGCGCGCCTTGATGATTCGTCCCGCGTTCTGAAATGTCTGACATATGTGGCATCTGGGCGGCTGTTATGCGTTGACAGGACGCATGGATGGTTGTAGCCACGCCCCGTTTTTACCGCAGCTGTGATGGCCATCGGCGCGCAGCACGCAGACATTTCACAACATGGCATCTTTTCCATTACCCCCGCAGGCCGCGCGCCTGCCATGCGAGGCGAATTCTTTGATGACTCACGATGCGTCCAACAAGGCTTTGATGCTTTCGGTGTTTGCCGCCTTCAAGGACGGCAATCTGGAACCGCTCTTTGCCGCTCTCAGTCCCGAAGTGGTGTGGAAGGCGACCGCGCCCAAGGAATTTTTTCGCTTCGGCGGCACCCATTGCGGCCTTGCCGGCATGCGCGAATACACCGCGCTTTTGTTCTCGCGTTATCATTTCACGCGTTTCGCGCCCAAGACCGTGACCGCCAAGGGCGATCAGGTATGGGCTATCTTCGATGCCGAGGCCTTGCACCAGCCCAGCGGCCGTTTTGTCCGTTCCGACGTTTCGATCCGCTGGACGGTGAAGGACGGCAAGATCACCGAACATCAAGGCTTCTTCGACACCGCCGGCGTGTTGATGCAGCAGGGCGATCTGGTGTTCGAAGCAGCCTGACGCGTGAAACAGGTTATTGGAACGGGCGTAAATCCACCGCGTCGGCCATCGCTTCGTAGCCCGCATCGTTGGGATGCAGCTTGTCTCTGAGATTATAGTCGGCGCGCAAGGCCAGCGGATTGGCCGGGTCGGCGGTGGCGGCGGCAAAATCCACCACCGCGTCGAAAGCGCCTCCGGTTTTGATCCAATCGTTGAGCCCTGTCCGCACCGCTTCGCCTTCGGGCGAGGCATAGCCTGCGCCCTGATAGGGCGTCAGGGTGCCGCCGATCACCTTGATGCCGTGATCGTGGGCCCGCTGGATGATCTGTTTGTGGGCGGCGATCAGCGCTTCCAAGGTAACCGGATCCCGCACCCCGGTGGCCTGAAAAGCGCGGCCGATATCGTTGATGCCTTCCAGCAGAATGATGGCTTTCACGCCGGGCACGCTCAGCACGTCGCGGTCCAGCCGCGCCAGGGCATTGGGACCGTTTCCGTAACGCAAAAGTTTATTGCCGCCGATGCCGGCATTGACCACCGCCCATTTGCCGTCCTGCGCCAACCGCTCGGCCAGCCGGTCGGGGTAGCTGCGGAAGGCGTTGGCGGTGGAGGCGCTGCCGGCTGTGATGGAATCGCCCAGGCACACAATCACGCCGCTGGCTGTGGTGGCGTCCACATCCACTTGGCTGACCAGCGCGGTCAGGCGCATCAGTTTGGGTTCCGGCAGTTGCGCCGCGCTTGTATGGTCACCCGCGATGCCCGCCGCATAGTGAAACGGGGCGTGGCCGGTGCGCGCGGCGGACCCACGCAGATAGGTGGAGATCACCAGCCGGTCGAGCGCCTTGACCGGCAAATCCACCGTGTCGCTCAACAGCGGTGCGCCAGCCGGAATCAAAATCGTGGGACGGCCATCGAAGGTGACGGTGCGGTCGCTGCCGGCAAGCACGCTGCCGTCGGGTCCTGCAAGGCCCACATGCACCGCACCCAGCGCCAGCACATCGTTGCCCCCTTCATTGCTGAAGCGCAGGCGAATGCGTTTGCCCGTGGCTGACACCCGCACCAACTGACGAATGGTGATGTCGGCGGGATCGCTGCTCAGCGTCACCACCGGGACATTGCCGGGATTCTCCAACAGTGGCGGTTGGGGTGTGGCCGGGTCGGGGGGCGCGGCGAGGGGCACGATGGCGGGGGGCGTGATAGGCACGGCTATGCCCGGAGGCGGGGAAATCACCGCTAGGCCCCAGGCGGCCAGCCAATTTTCCTTGGGCGCCGACACGGCCGGAGCCGCCAGAATCAAGCTTGCCGCCCAAACCAGGCCGGCCGCCAATTGACGGATTCTCATGATGCTTTTCCCCTTATTTTTTGGGTTATCGCAATGTTCCCAGGACTTTTCCTTGAGACGCAAAGCCATGCAAGCCGCTTCCAGGGTGCCGGAAAGGGGCCAAAATGCGTCGCCTACGGACCAAAAAGGACTCAAAAAGGTCTGAGGATACGAAAAAAGTCTGGTTTTTCAGATGCTTCCCGTTGACGGGCGGGAACCTCCCATGACAGGTTATGGTGGTCGCGGGGTCAACCCGGCGGCATGTCCCTCAAAGGGGCTGGGGATGATCAAGTCAGAACTGGTTGCACGGCTCACCGCTCGCTATCCGCATCTGTATCACCGCGATGTCGAACGCATCGTGACCACGGTGCTGGATTCCATCAGCAAGGC
>DATEEB010000309.1:0-4180 GCA_035281345.1 Rhizomicrobium sp.
GTCATTTGCGACCTCCCGCTGGACCATCGGGCCTGCATCTCTTACGCGCTACAACGGGCTGCCGGCCATCGAGCTGATGGGTCAGGGCGCGGCGGGCGTCTCCACCGGCACCGCGATGAAGGAAATGCGCAAGCTGTTCGAACAACTGCCCAAGGAAGTCGGGTTTGAGACGACCGGCCTGTCCTATCAGGAAGAGCAAAGCGGCGCGCAGGCGCCGGCGCTTTATGCGCTCTCCATCCTGGTGATCTATCTCTGTCTGGCGGCGCTATATGAAAGCTGGGCGATCCCGCTGTCGGTCATGATGGTGATCCCGCTGGGCGTCATCGGCGCGCTGCTGGCCACCTGGAGCCGCGGATTGTTCAACGATATCTATTTCCAGGTCGGCCTGCTGACCACCATCGGCCTGTCGGCCAAGAACGCCATTCTGATCGTGGAATTCGCGGTGGATGCGGAAAAGAAGGGCGCCTCCGCCTTCGATGCCGCCATGGAAGCGGCACGGCTTCGCCTGCGGCCCATTCTGATGACGTCAATCGCCTTTATCGCCGGCGTCACGCCCTTGGCGCTGGCCCATGGTGCGGGTGCCGGCAGCCAGAACGCCATCGGAACCGGCGTGGTGGGCGGCATGATTACTGCTACCGTGCTGGCGATCTTCTTCGTGCCGGTGTTCTTCCAATTGATCAATACGCGGTTGCAGCATCACAAATAGCCTGACGCCGGTCAGGCATAGGCTTGCCTGGCTATCCGAATCGGGATCGGATCGCCCGGCGCCCCATCCGGGAGATAGGCAAGCTTCACCAAAAGATGCCAACGCATGCGTAACGCAAGAAAAAAAAGCCGGTCGATTGGGGAAAAACTGTCAGTAGTTGCCCCTATGGTGGTTCCGGATTGGGAAGCCGCGCATATATTCCTGGAGGTGGCCCGTAGCGGCAGCTTCCGCGCCGCCGCGCAGAAGCTGCGCCAATCGGTCAATGCCTTGCGGCGCAAAGTCGAAGCCTTTGAGCGCGAATTGGGCACGCCGATGCTGATCCGCCACATCCATGGCGTGCAGCTGACGGAAGACGGCGCCAAAATCTACAACGCCGCTTTGCAAATGGAGCAGGTTTCCTTCGACCTGTTGCTGGCGCGTAAAGCATCCGACAAGCAGGTGGAAGGAGAAATTCGGCTCGCCTCGACTGAGGGGTTGGGAACTTTCTGGTTGTTGCCGCAACTGATAGAATTTCAACATGAGAATCCCAAGCTGTCGATCAATCTCAGATGCGGGCAGAAACCCGCCGATTTGCTGCGTCTGGAGGCGGATATTTCCGTGCAACTGGAACGGCCAAAATCATCCGACCTCAAGATCGTGAAACTGGGGCGCCTGCATCTCATGCTTTTCGCGGCCAAATCCTATCTTGACAAGCATGGTCGTCCGAACAGCGTCGCCGATCTCGTGAACCATCGTCTTGTCGTTCAATCTGACGACGAGCGGCAATGGCAGAACCTTTATCAAGAATATTTTTCGGGCCTGTCTTCGACCGAGCCGGTGGCAATGCGCAACAATTTGAGCATAGCGCACGGCTTGTCGATCTGGAACGGCGCAGGAATTGGGTTTCTACCGACTTACCTGCAAGCGCTCGGCTGGGATTTCGTACCTTTGGATTTGGGAACTTGTCCGCTCGATATCTGGCTGACATATCGCCCCGAAGCCAAGAGGATTGCACGGATGCAAAAGACGATTGACTTTATGGTGCAGTGTTTTGACTCGCGCCGTTATCCCTGGTTCCGGGACGAATTCATCCACCCAGACCAATTCTCCAAGATCTACAAGGGCGAACCGCTATCCAGCATATTTGCGCAAAACCAGAAATAGCGCTCTTTCCTAACGCCGGGCTTCAGAAACGCCATCGGGACCGAGTGGTGGGCGGCATGATGACCGCTACCGTGCTGGCGATTTTCTTCATGCCGGTGTTCTTCCAATTGATCAACACGCGGTTGCAGCATCACAAATAGCCTGACCCCGGTCAGGCATAGGCTTGCCTGGCTATCCGAATCGGGGTCGGATCACCCGACGCCGAGAAACCGGACAAACACAGTCTGTTTGAGACACGATCTTCAGCATGCGGCCTGCGCAAAAAAAGCGGCATTACAAGGATTCGTGGGGTGCGATCGAGTTTCCCGCCGTTCCGGACTGGGAGGCGGCGCATATGTTCCTGGAAGTCGCACGCAACGGCAGTTTCCGCGCCGCGGCGCAGAAATTGGGACAATCGGTCAACGCATTACGGCGGAAAATCGAAGGCTTCGAGCGCGAACTGGGCATGCCGCTGTTGACGCGACATGTCAACGGCGTGCGGCCAACCAAGGAAGGCGCAAGGATCTACAACGCCGCTCTGCAGATGGAGAATGCCTCTTTCGACTTGCTGTTGGCCCGCAACGGCTCCGGCCAACAAATCGAAGGGGAAGTGCAGATAGCCGTCACAGAGGGGCTGGGAATCTATTGGCTCTTGCCTCATCTGGCCGAATTTCAGCGGGCCAATCCCAAGCTGGTGGTGAGTCTCAGATGCACCACCCAACCCGCCGATCTTCATCGTCTGGAGGCGGATATTTCGATACAATTGCAGCGGCCCGAGAATCTCGATTTGAGGGTCGTCAAACTGGGCCGGTTGCATGTGATGTTGTTCGCGGCCAAGTCCTATATCGAATCTTATGGCCGTCCGGAGAGCATTGCGGATCTCGTCAAGCACCGTATCGCGGTGATGTCGGATTATGAGGGCCAATGGGAAGAGACCTACCGGCAACTGCTTCCCGGAATCTCACCTGCCGGCTTGGTCGTACTCCGCAATAATCTCAGCTCCGTGCATGTATGGTCGGTGTACCGGGGTCTTGGCGTGGGGGCGCTGCCCACTTACGCGCAGGCGATCGGCGCCAATCTGGTCCAATTGGATATCGGCGCCGTGGCGCAACATGACATCTGGCTGACCTACCGCTCCGAAGCCAAGCGGATCGCGCGGGTCCAAAAGACCATCGATTGGGTGATCCAGTGTTTTGATCCGCGCCGCTATCCCTGGTTCCGGGACGAATTCGTCCCTCCCGACCAATTTTCCAAGCTCTATAAGGGCCCTCCCCTGCACAGCGCGTTTTTGCATCCGCAAAAATAGGACTGAGACACACGGCAAAGCGCTTTCCGATGCCGGCGCGCTTGCTGCGAAGTTTTTGACAAAAAGTCATCCCGCTGAAGCGTTCATTTGCGATAACACAATGCTCCCCGGGAAGAACACAGCCGCGCGCATATCACCGCAAGAAAGCTGGTTTTAAAGGTTATTTTGCACTTTTTAGGACCGCAGGGATGGTAAAGGTACCGGCATGGCGGTCAAAAGCTGACAAGCCCTACAGCAAGATGATCTTGCTTGCGCCACGGCAATCCTGAATAGCTTTCCACGGGTTTGGGCGTGGGGGCTGGGAGTTTCCATGAGCTCAGGAATCAATCTGGAGTGTCATGGAAATGTCATCGAATATTGCGCGCCTGGTATCCGGGGTTTGCCTTTTGGCGTTGGCCGCTTGCAGCAGCGGTGGTGGTGGCACCACATTGACGACCACCACAACCAACAATTCCTCGTCCGGTCCGGTTAATATTGGTGCCCCGAACGCCGCCACATCGGGCGGCTCTACCCTGAGTTTCAACCTCACCAATAGCCTGCCACCGGTGGGCACAATTCTACCGCTGCGAGGTCCTGTCGTACTCGCAAGTCCCTCCGCCGTCAGCTTTCCGGCCATCAACGACGCCACGGCCACATTCCGGGGGACGGTGGTTTCCGGCGGCACCACTTATCCGGTATTCGATCTCAACATCCCTTCCCTGTCCGTTTCCGCCGCCAACGTGCGCGGAGATGGAACGAGTGTGACTCTTTCCAACGGCGGCCAGGTTAGCGCCGCCGTTGCGGGCTTGAATTATTTGTTGCTCGGCGCCTGGTCCTATACGCCACCCGGCAACAGCGGCGGTTATGTGG
This sequence comes from Rhizomicrobium sp., assembly GCA_035281345.1. Lineage (GTDB taxonomy): Bacteria > Pseudomonadota > Alphaproteobacteria > Micropepsales > Micropepsaceae > Rhizomicrobium. Next base: position 3,984 of record DATEEB010000309.1, read on the forward strand.
GCCAAACCGTAACCGGCTCTCTTTCGCCGGCTTCCGGCGTTCCCTCCTCCGGAACCGCGACCTATACGGGCGGCGGCAGCACCGGCGGCGCGGTTGGCGCGTTTTCCGTGCCCTCGGGCTCTGGCACCATTCAAGCCGGCAGCTTGGCGGGCAATGTTAGCCTCAACGTCAATTTCGGCAGCAACACCGTCACCGGT
>DATEEB010000310.1:0-21259 GCA_035281345.1 Rhizomicrobium sp.
GTAGCAGAGGTTCAATCCGGCGCCATTCAGCGTCACTCAGCCAGTAAATCTGCTTGGCCATCCAAGCCTCCAAATCACCTTCGGAGAACTTGAATCACAATCTCGTAACTCAGGGAATCTTATTGAGTACAGACCCTAGGCGTCTAGTCCCGAAGAGCCGGATCAATCATCGGGCGTATGACTCCGACCTGCGGCCTTGAACAGCATCTTTGAGATATTGGCGATATCGCGAAACGGATTGAAAATTGAGAATTTGTCATTGACAAACCATCAGTGCACGGACTCTGGAATTCGAAATCCACACATGATTGCATGCGGCTTCGTGGGGGGGCTGCGTCATTCATGCGTGTTTTTATGTCAGTCTTTATGGCTGTGAGTTTGCTTGGCACCGGCGTACGCGCTGAGTCTGCGTTACCCCCCGGCAAGCCCGCTGGCGTGCGAGAGGCGGCCAGCCGAGCCAGAACCACAACATATATGTTCATTGGACTTGGCATTGGGGCCGCTGCGATTGGGCTGGTGTTGATAAGCCCCAAAGACAGCTCCAACGCCAGTACATCCACCAACCCTTGAAGCTCAACTCCGGTCAACAGTAACGGTGCCGGTAGGATTGCGTTTCAGGCCAAAGATCACAGAACCTTCGGCAAGCTGATCGTCAGCGCAAAGACCAGCAAAATAACCGCGCCAAGACGGCGAACCATCTGGAGTTTGACCTGACCCAGCCGGCCCGCGCGCAGGCCTGCACCCAGGCCGATCCACGCCAGGCTCGCAAACACAATCAATCCGCAAAGCCCTATCAGATGGGGAAGGGCCTCTGGCCAATGTCCGGCCAGCGGCGGCAAGACCACAAAAGCAAAAACCAGCGCCTTGGGATTGAGCAGCGTCACGATGAAGACGCGCCGCGGGGTGACGGCATTGGCCCCCACGCCCGCAGCGGGCCGCATCCACAATACGCCCGCCAGAAATATCAGATACGCTGACAGCGCCAGGCGCATGGCGATCTGCGCGCCCGGCGTCTGCGCAATCAGCGGGCCCAAAGAAAACGCCAGAATATGGATGGCGGCCAGATAACCCAACAGCTCCGCGGGCGGCAGCCCCAGTGCGCGGCGGAACCCGGCCGTGGCCCCGCCCACCAGCAGCAAGGTGTTGGTGGGACCAGGCGTCAAAAGCAGCGCCAGGGACATGGAGACAAACAGGATCGCGTCGGCCATGCGTGGGAGCTAGACCCAGTTGCGGTGCTGGGTCAAACTGACCCCGGCGACATTTTAATTGAGCGGATCGACTGCTTCGACCTTTTCATCGGATGTGGCGCGATTTCGCTGTCGCGCTGCCTTTTCGGCGTCAGAGGGCATTGGCAAAGCCGCTGCGTATCCGTGGTCCTGGGCCGGCGCTGTGACCGCTTGACGAACCATGGTCCTGCCCGCAGTTTGCCGGCGAGGCCCCGTGGCGGAACTGGTAGACGCACCGGACTTAAAATCCGTTGTTCCGAAAGGGACGTGACCGTTCGACTCGGTCCGGGGCCACCATCCTGCTTCGCGCTAACGCGCTTCGCAGGACTGGCGTCCTCTCCAACCGCGAAGCAGGATGCCCTCCGAAGCTCCATAGGAGCGAAGGAGGGCTGATGCACTATGTCTATCTTCTCCAAAGTGAAGCGATTGAGAACCAGCGCTATATCGGAGTGACATCCGACTTGAAGCAACGGCTTTCGCAGCACAACGCAGGCAAATCGCCGCATACATCGAAATGCTTGCCATGGACGCTGGTTACCTACATTGCCTTTTCCGATCTGCAGAAGGCCGAGGCTTTCGAACATTATCTGAAATCCGGCTCAGGCCACGCCTTCGCCAAAAAGAGACTGTGGTAGTCTTTCAGAAGACCTTGCCATCCTGCTTCGCGCTAACGCGCTTCGCAGGACTGGCGTCACAACACCGCTTCGATCAGACGCGGGCCGCGTGTGAGCATGGCATCGGCGAACTGGGCGGCGAATTCGGTGGTCGTCTCAGCCCGGCTGGCTGCCACGCCCAACCCCTGTGCCAGCTTCACAAAATCCAGTTCGGGATCGTGCAAATCCAGCATCGCCAGCGTCTTGGGGCCCGGATTGTGCGCCCCCACCCGGCCCAGTTCGATATTGAGAATGTTATAGCTTTTGTTGGCACAGATGATGGTGACGACATCCATCTTCTCTCGCGCCATGGTCCACAGCGCTTGCAGGCTGTACATCGCTGCGCCGTCGCCCGACACATTGATCACCTTGCGATCCGGACAGGCCAGGCCCGCACCCGCCGCCATCACCGGCGCGCCGCCGATGGCGCCGCCGGTCAGGGTCAGCCAGTCATGACGCGGCCCGAATTTCAGCCACTTGTTCAGGTCCGGCCCGCAGCTGATGGAATCGTCGCAGATGATCGCATCCTGCGGCATCAATCGCGCAATGATCGCCCCCAAACTGTCGGGGTTCAGCGCGCCATGAACCGGCATGTCGGGGATCACCCGCGCAACGGCTTCACCGGGCGCGGCTGCATCCAAGGCATCGGCCAAGGCCTGGAGCGCGGCGATGCCATCCTCCTGCGGCTCGGCCAGGGTCAGAAGTTCGCAACCCTGCGGCGTCACCCAACTGGGCAAATTGGGATAGGCAAAGAAGGTGACCGGCGGCGCCGCGCCCACCAGCACGATCTGCTCCAGGCCCTTCAGGCAGTCGATAATGTCTTCCGCGAAGTAGGGAATGCGCTCGACAGGGGTCAGCCCATGGCCGCGCATCACCCGCGGCGAAAAATAATCGTGCAGCAGCCGCGTTCCGGTCTTGCGCGCGATACGCCCGGCCGCCTGTACGCCCGCCGATTGCAGACAAGGGCCGCGCAACAACAAAGCGGACCGTTTGGGTGTCTTGAGTGCGGCGGCGATTTTCTCGATGGTGGCGGCTTCGGCCGGCTTAGGCGCTGCCACCGGCAAGGGACGTGCAGGCCCGCCGGATTCATTCCAGGCCGTGTCCGCCGGCAGGATCAAGGTCGCGACCTGCCCCGGCGCGGCACGCGCCGCTTGCACCGCGCGCGCGCCATCGCCGGCTACCGCACGCGCGTCGGCCGAACGATGCAGCCAATGCGACACGGGACGGCAAATGCCCAGAATGTCGGAGGTCAGCGGTGCTTGGGTGTACTGTGCGTGGCTGGTGGCATGATCGCCGACAATATTGATCACCGGCGCGGCCGCCTTTTGCGCGTTGTGCAGGGCCGATATGGCATTGGCGAAACCGGGCCCCAGATGCAGCAAGGTCGCGGCCGGTTTTCCGGTCATGCGGGCATAACCATCGGCGGCGCCCGCCGCCACGCCTTCGAACAGGCACAAGACCCCGCGCATCCGGGGCTCGCGGTCCAAAGCGGCGACAAAATGCATTTCCGAAGTGCCGGGATTTCCGAAACAAACTTCCACACCACTGTCGGCCAGGGTGTGCACCAGGCTCTCTGCGCCGTTCATTCCATAAGCAATCCTTGTGCCCGGGCACTCCATGCCCTGCGGGATTGGCGGACGCAAGCTGCGGGACCGGCATTAAGCCTTGCTGCGATGCAGAATGGAATGGCCATTCTCGGCTCCTGTAAACAGGACTAGACTCTTGCCGTCAAAGCGGGAGCGCGCCATAGCTATGCTTGATCGCCACAAGGCCAGCGATACCAATCGCCGCGCCCTCATATTCTGCCTGACATGGGTGGGGTTCTTCGCGGCGATCGGCGCGGTCCACTATCTGGTGAGCGTGTTTTAGCAAACAAGACCTGGATCCCCTTCCCTCGCCGCGTTCATACGCGTCTTTCGCTGCCGCTCAAGACCTATGGACCGGCTCGCCGGGGATGACATCGCGCTTTGGCGCGATGTCACATCTGCATGGTCCAGTTTTCGACGCCCATAGCCGCTTGGCGAACCGCTTCGCTAAGCGTCGGGTGCGAATGACAGGTGCGCGCAATGTCTTCCGAGGAAGCGCCGAACTCCATCGCCAGCACCACTTCGGCGATCAGATTGCCCGCTTCTGGGCCGATGATGGCGCAGCCCAACACCTTGTCGGTCTTGGCGTCAGCCAGAATCTTCACCAAACCGTCGGTGGCGGCGATGGTCTTGGCGCGCGCATTGGCGGTGAAAGGAAACTTGCCGACCTTGTAGGCGATGCCCGCCGCCTTCAAATCTTCTTCCGATTTGCCGACGGTGGCGACTTCCGGGAAGGTGTAGACCACCGACGGGATCGCATCATAGTTCACATGCCCGGCCTTGCCGGCGATGATTTCGGCACAGGCCACCGCTTCATCTTCGGCCTTGTGCGCCAGCATGGCGCCTTCGCAGCAATCGCCGATGGCATAGATGCCCGGAACATTGGTGCGATAGTGATGGTCCGTAACAATGCGGCCGCGCTTGTCCAGCGCCACGCCCACCTCTTGCAGGCCTAGGCCCGCGGTGTAGGGAATGCGCCCAATGGCCACCAGCATCACATCGGCGTCCAGCACCTGTTTGTCACCGCCGGCCGCCGGCTCCACCGTCACCTTCAGCGCACCGCCCTTCTTCTCCACACCCGTGACCTTGGTCGAAAGATGGAAAGTGAAACCCTGCTTGGTCAGCACACGCTGAAACGTCTTGGACACTTCCAGATCGATGCCCGGCGTGACACGGTCCAAAAATTCCACCACCGTCACTTGCGAACCTAGCCTGCTCCACACCGAGCCCAGTTCCAGCCCGATCACGCCCGCGCCCACCACCAGAAGTTTCTTGGGCACCGAGGTCAGCGATAGCGCACCGGTCGAGGACACGATTTGCTTTTCGTCCAAGGTGACGCCGGGCAAGGGCGCGACATCGGAGCCGGCGGCGATGATGATGTGCTTGGCCGCCAGATTGCGGATCTTGCCGTCGGGTCCCTTCACCTCGACCTTTCCCGGCGCGGTGATGCGGGCCTCGCCCACAATGGCCTCGCTCTTGGCCTTCTTGAGCAAAAATTCCACGCCCTTGGTCAACTCGCCGACCACTTTGGTCTTTTGCGCCATCATGGCGGGCAGATCGAGATCGATTTTCGCCTTGATGCCCAGCTTGGCGAAATCGGTTTGGGCTTCGTGGAACCGCTCGCTGGCATGCAGCAGCGCCTTGGAGGGAATGCAACCGATATTCAAACACGTGCCGCCGAAGCTGCCGCGTTTGTCGATACAGGCGCTGGAAAGGCCCAGCTGTCCCAGCCGGATCGCCGCGTTATAGCCGCCCGGGCCGCCCCCGATCACGATCACGTCAAAACTGTCCGCCATGGTCCTGCCTTGTGATTTTCGGGCCGGAACATAACCGCTCCGGGCTTAACGAAAATAGCCCAAAATGCGGGGCGGCGCGGCGAATTCTACTGGGCGGCCTGGTCCAGCTTCAAATCGGGATCGGGGAAGATCAGATCCACCACCGTGCCCTTGCCGGGTTCGGAATGGACGCTGGAAACGCCCCCCAGCTGCAAACCGAAGGTCTTGATCAAGCGGCTGCCGACGCTGCGCCCGGCACTGTCGGCGGCAAAACCCGTGCCGTCGTCGGAAATAGTGAGTTTCAGCTTGCCGCCGGGCGCGGGCGCCATCGCGACCCGGATCACGCCTTCTTTCTCGCCGGGGTAAGCGTGCTTGAAGATATTGGTCAACGCCTCCACCGTGAACAGCGCCAGCGCCACCGCCACACTGCCCGACACCACGCGGCTGATCACATTCACCTCCACCCGCACATTGTCGTTGCTCATGCCGCCGGCAATCTGGTGGCTGAGTTCTTCCAGCAACTGGCGGATGTCCAGCGTGCTCTGATCCTCCAACTCGTTGAGGATGCGATGCACCAGCGCCAAGGCATTGATGCGGGTTTGCGCCTGCACCAGCGCATCCCGGGCGACGGTGTCGCGCACCTGGTTGGCCTGGATGGACAACAGGCTCATCACGATCTGGAGATTGTTCTTCACGCGATGATGGATTTCCTTGATCAGGGTGGTCTTGACGTCCACCGCTTCGCGCAGGCGCCGGTCGCGGTCCTGAATGCCTTCCGCCATCTCGCTCAGCGCATCGCCGAGCAGCTTGAATTCCACCGGAGCCTCCACCAGGTCGGGGCGGATGGCATAGTGGCCGCTGCGATAAGCGGCCGCGATGCGCCGCAGATAGCTGATCCACTGCGTCACCTGCCGGTCGGTGGCCAGCCAAATGGCGAACCAGGCAAAACCGATCATCAAGATCGGCAAGGCAAAATCCAAACCGACATGCAGATAGGTGGGCCCGAACAGGCGGCTTTCGCCCATCGCGAAGGCGACGAAGATAGCGTTGCCCATCAGCGAGGCATTGCCGTAGCGCCACAGATCGCCGCGGGAATCCACGGCGCTGAAAACATCGTTGGTGCCGGCGCCGGAGGAAATCGCAGCCTTGGCGATGGCCGTGCCCACATCCCTGTTGTTGGTGGCGATCACCCTGCCACTGCGGTCGTATACCGCCACCACCGCGCCCTTGGGCAAATTGGCGGCGCGCATCATATAATCGATCCAATGCACATCCAGCGCGATGGCGACCGTGCCGTCGAAACTGCCATCGGGCTTGTGCAGCGCCAGCATGCCGCCGATGACCGGCTGACCGGTGACACGGCTGATCAATTCGTTGGAAACCGCCATGCCATCGATTTTCTGCGCGTCCTTGAAAACCTGAAAGTCCTTGACGCTCATGCCATGAGCCAACGCCATGGCGGAGCAAGTGACGCGGCCATTGGCGTCAATGCGCGTCAGATTGGAAAAGTAACGCACGCCGATCAGCGTATCGGCCAACACCCCGTCGCAATTGCCGCTCATACCGCGCACTTCGGTCAGGCTTCCCACGGCCCTCAGCACCTGCTCGGCGGCCGCCAGCAAATTCTGATCGCCCGCCGCCACCGTGCGCGCCGACTGCAACAACCGGTCATGGACATTGGCGATGTCCAAGCGGGCGCGGGCGACGCCTTGAAAGAGGGACACCATCACCACGGGCAGCAAGGCAAGTGTAATAATGACTTGAAGCCGGCGGCGCAGCGTCCAGCCAGGCTCCCGCCCCGCGGTTGTCATGCTATTATTTGATGCGCTTTTTTCCGCCGGCGAGGTCCGAGCGGCCCGGGCTGAGCTGATCAAGCTGCGCCATGATCTCACGAGCGGCATCCCCTTCTGCGGGCCGCGAAACATCGTCCAGCGCGTCACCACCGTCCAGAATATCTATCAAGGTCTTACGCGCACGGGCAACCCGGCTCTTCACCGTGCCAACCGCACATTTGCAAATCGCGGCGGCATCTTCATAGGAAAAACCACCTGCGCCCACCAAAATCAAGGCTTCGCGCTGTTCATCCGACAAATGTTTAAGGGCCCGCACCGTATCGGATAGTTCGGCGGCATGCACCTGATCTTCCCCGCCGCCCGGAATACGCTCCGCAGCGTCCTGATCCCATGGGGCCTGGCGCCAAGCCCGGCGGCGATCAGAATAGAACTGGTTGCGCAGAATCGTAAAAAGCCAGGCTTTAAGATTGGTGCCGGGAATGAAGCTGGAACGACTTTGCCACGCCTTGACCAGGGTTTCTTGCGCCAAGTCGTCGGCGGCCTCCTGATTGCCGGTCAAGGACCGGGCGAAAGCGCGCAGGAACGGCACCAAGCCGAGCAATTCGGTTTTGAAGTCCGGGTTTTCGGATCTTTGGGTATGGGCAGACGGGGCTGAGGTGGGCATCACGATACTTTCTTGCCCCCCTTTTCAGTCGATTCATCAATCTGACGCAGCAAATCCATGAGCTCGTCCGGCACCGGTTCTTGCGCCACATCGTCGTACATCCGGCGCAATTCCCGCCCGATAGCCCGCTGCCGGGCACGAATTGCCCGCGCCTTTTCGCTGGGCTTTTCGTCGTTAGACACCGTCGTATCCCATTGTTGAGTCATGCTCGCCCAAGCCATTTCTTGCTTCGGCGCCAGCCCGGCAAACCGGGAAAAACGCCAGATTTCGACCTAACAGCCCCATGCCAGTTCCCTTCCCAAGTTCCAAACGTATGGATTTCACGATGGTTCCGGAGGTTATGGAACTTTTTTGACTGGCGTAAGTTCCTTTCCTGAGCTTTTCTTTGGGCCGAAGGAGCCATTCCATGAGCATGTCGCAAACCCTTGCGCCGCATCTCCCCTATTTGCGCCGTTACGCGCGGGCACTGACTGGTTCCCAGTCCAGCGGTGACGCCCATGTGCATGCCGCCCTGTCAGCATTATCGGCGAGAGATCAAAGCCTTATGGAGGGCGTCCCACCCCGGGTGGGCCTGTACCGCATCTTTCACGCCATCTGGCAGTCGGGCGCCGAACATTATGACGAGGCCACCAGTACGCCTTCGGGCAAAAGTCCCGAAGGACGGTTGCGGGCCTTGTCGGCCACCAAGCGGGCCGCTCTGCTTTTGACCGCGGTGGAGGCCTTCAGTCTGGAAGAGGCCGCTTTCATCGTGGATGAAAGCCCCGAAGACGTGGAACGCGCCATCCTGGAGGCTCAGAAGACCATTGACAGCCAGTTGGCGAGCAAAGTGCTGATCATTGAAGACGAGCCGATCATCGCCCTGGATCTGGAAAATCTGGTCAGCGAATTGGGCCACAAAGTGGTGGCTGTGGCCGCCACCAAGGACGATGCGGTGGCCAAGGCAAGGTCGGAACGTCCGGGATTGGTTCTGGCCGACATCAATCTGGGCGAAGGCGGCAGCGGCATCGATGCCGTCAGCGAGATTTTGTCGTCCTTCGACATTCCAGTGATCTTCATCACCGCATATCCGGAAAAACTCTTGACCGGCGAGCGTCCGGAACCCACCTATTTGATCGCCAAACCCTTCTTGCCGGAAACGGTTCAAGCCACGGTGGGCCAGGCATTGTTTTTTCATCCCGCCGCCAAGGAAGCTGCATAGGCTTCCCCCGCGCTATAATTTTTGAGGTAGTGGAGAATTCGACATGGCCGCCAAGAAAAAAGCCGCTCCCGGCAATATTGAAGCGCGTTTGGCCGCGCTGCGTGCCGATTTCGAGGCGCTGCAATCCGACATGAAGGGCCTTTATGGCGATGTCAGCGAAGTGGCGTCGGAGCGGGCTGCTTTGGCGATGCGTTCGGCCGAGGAAATCGCCAACCGCGCCGTGGCCTTGGCCGAGGAAGCCGCCAAGGAAGCCAAGGCAACCGCCCTGGAATACAAGGAAGAGGCCCGGGAATGGGCCGATGAAAATGCCGAGGAATTGCGGGGCCATGTGCGCGCCCAGCCCATTCAGTCCTTGCTGATCGCCGGCGGACTGGGCGTCTTTTTGGGCGCCATTTTTCTCAGGCGCTAATGCCATAATTTCCCTGTTAAACCTTGCTGGCGTATAAGCGGATCCGACAGGCTATGGGGATCACATGTTTGCGCGACTGACCGCCAAGGCGATTTTGGCCGCCGCCGCCATCGCGATGGCGTTTTTCGGAATCGGCTTGCTCGGCATGGCATTGGCGGCGGCGCTGGTGCAAATGCTGGGCACGGTTGGCGGCTATGCGCTGTCCGGTGCGGTTTTGCTGGTGCCGCCATTGATCTGGGCGATGGTCACGCGTTTGTCACGGCCCCGCAAACAACCGCAGCCGGCGGACAATGAGCTGACGCGGGTGTTGCTGACCGCGGTGGCAAAAGAGCTGCCCTGGGTAGCCGTGATCGGCGCAGGCTTGGTAAGTGTCGCCAATCTGTTTCTGAACCGCAACAAACCGTCCAAATAGCGCCACCGCGCCGCCCACCCTGTGGACAAGTTGGAACTGGTGACCTGAGTGTCACGTTTTCTGACTTAGACTTTCAGGAGCGTTTGGCGTGCTTGGTTGGGCTCTCACATTTCTGATCCTCGCGCTTGTCGCGGGCTATATGGGCTTTTTTGGTTTGGCGGGTTTGTCGGCGACTATCGCCCAGTTGCTGCTGGTGGTGTTCTTGGTGCTGCTGGTCGTGAGCGCCTTCTCCGGTGCGCTGAGAGGCAGACCGCCCGTTTAGGGATTGTGGCTAGAGCGTGATCTTGTTTCTCTGAAGCCGGGTCAGGCTCTAGAGTCTTGGTTTATCGCGCAATTTTCCGGAGAATCGATTCCGATTTTCTCCGATTGCGCTTTAGGCATCTGACGTTGAAGGGATTGCGGACCATGCGTATTCCTGCCTTCCTACTGGAGCATCCCGTGGAAGCGGCGATTGCCGGCCTGCTGTTGCTGGCGCTTCTGTTCGGTTCTGCGGACCGTCAGGCGGCGGAAATGATTCAAGCCCCGCAGGCCTCGCGACTGGCCGTGGGCGGCCAGTTTTAAAATTCTTTTGGCGAGGGCGGGAACGGTTTTCAGGCCCGGCCATTATCTGAACCGAGCGGACGTCCGATCCGGAACGCCCCCAGCCCCTTCGACAGCCCGCCTCGGGTGTCCGCTCTCTTCTCCAAAGCCCCGCTTTTGCGGGGCTTTTTGCTTTCTATGGCATACGGCCGAGGGGGGAACTTTTGGGCTGCCGGACCGGATAGACCATGTAAAAGCTGGTCGGTGTCTGAAGCTGGGTGGGAAAGCCGGTATAGGAAAAAAGCTTCTGCACCACTTGGTGCTGGTCCCGCCGGAACTCGGTCAAATAGATCAGCGGCCTCTGCAACAGCTTGGCGTCGGCCGCCGGCGCATGCGCAAAGCGTTGCGAGTCGGTGAGCTGGATCACTTTCACCCCGGGCTGGTTGAAGCGCAACCAAGCCGTGGTCCCATAGTCCGTGGTCAGGACAGCATCGGCCAAATGCGATTTGACCAACGCCGCGGCCACATCCCCGATCGGCGCGAAATGACGCCCCAGAATGCGCGCCAAGGGATCTTTCGCAAGCGGCAACGGCGCATAAAGCGCCTGGGCATAAAGCGTCAGCAGCAGCACCGCCGCCAACGGCGCGGCATAACGCAAAACCTTGCGCCCTATCCCTTGCGCCATCCCCAATGCGTCTACCGCCAGGATCGCCAATGCCGGATAAAGAAAGGCGGGCCAATTGCCCTGCACCCGGTCGTGCAAGGAATGGACGAGAAAATAGCCAAGACCCGTCCAGACCAGGGAGGCGAGCAACAGCCTGTCGCTGTTCCAACGCGTGGCAAACCATAATCCCACCGCCATAAGCGCGAACATCAGCGGCGTCGCCAAGCCGAATTGCGCCGCCAGAAATTCGCAAAGATAGAACAGCGTGAACTCGCCGCCGCTGATCCGGTCGAATTGGAATGCAAAGGTCTGCCAGTGATGCTGCGACTGCCAGATCAGATTGGGTGCAAAGATCAGCAACGCCAGGATCGCACCCAGATAGGGCCAAGGCGTCAGCAGCCATTTGCGGGCATTGCGATCGGCGAGCAGCCAGACCAGCGCGCCCGCGCCCAAAAACAAGGCCGAGAATTTGGAAAGCAGTCCCAAACCCACGGCAATGCCAGCGCTCAACCAGGCTGAGCGATCATCACGCGTCTGCACCCGGGTGAGAAAATACAAAAAAGCCGCGCTGGCGGTCAGCGACGGCATGTCCGGGGTGGCTGCCAGCATTTCCACCGACACCATCAACGTCAGATTGAAGAACAAGGCGGCGGTCGCGGCCCGGTCCTCGTCCTTCAAGAACAGCACCGCCGACCGCCAGACAAACCAGGTGGCGGGCAAAGACAGAACCACGCCGGCAAAGCGCACGCCCAAAGGCGTGGCGCCGAACAGCGTGGTGCCGGCCCGGATCAGCCAGGCGATCATGGGAGGATGGTCGTAATAGCCGGCCGCCAAATGCTGCGACCACAGCCAGTAATAGGCTTCGTCCGCCGACAAAGGCAGCTGGGCGGCCGCGACGCCCCGTATCGCCAGCAAGACCGCGATCAACCCAAAGGCAATAGGGGCAGGAATCATCGGACGCGCCACACAAACAGGGTGGACATGGCGTAGTTCCACAGCACGCTCATCACCGCGCCCGTTGCGCCCGCCACCCACCAGAATGGGCGGTCGACATACAGCCAGCTCGCCAAATCCACATTGGCCAGCACACCCACCGAGCACACAAGGCAGAACAAGGCGAACCCGCGCAACATGGCAAAACCCTTCAGGCGGCGATCGCGATAGGTCAGCTCATTGTTGAGCAGGAAATTGCTGGCCATGGCGACCAGGGTGGCGATGATCTGTGCCGTGCGGAAGGATTCCACCTGCATGGCGGCGAAAAGAACAGCCAAGTGCACCACCAGACCGATGCTGCCAACCAGGGCAAAGAAAATGAAGCGGGGATCCAGCAGATCACCGGTCATCTTGGCCAACAGCAAACCCAAAAACTCTATCCCGATCTGGACATTGAACTTGCTTTCGCCGTCGAACCGCGCACCGAAGTTATAGGGTTGCTCGGCGATGCGCAGACTGGCGCCCGCCGTGGCGGCGATGTCCAAAAGAATCTTAAAGCCCGCGGGCGACAGACGCGGCGCGATCGCGTCAAAAAGGTCGCGGCGCATCATGAAAAAGCCGGACATGGGATCGGACAGCGGGGTTCCCACCAGGCGGTGGGTCAGCCGGGTGGCCAGACGCGATATCGCGCCGCGCTGCTCAGAGAAACCGGCGGCCGAGCCGCCCCCGGCATAGCGGCTGGCGGCAACCAGGTCCGCATCCCCCGCCTGCAACTTGGCCAGCATGGCAGGCAGCACCTTCTCATCATGCTGCAAGTCGGCATCGATCACCGCGACGTAGGGCGCAGCGCTGGACAGAATACCTTCGATACAGGCCCCTGCCAGGCCGCGCCGGCCGACCCGGCGCAGGCAGCGCACCCGGTCGTCCTGGGCGGCAATGTCCTTGACCGCGTCCGCCGTGCCGTCCGGAGAATTGTCGTCCACGAAAATGGCTTCCCACGCGACTCCTGGCAGGGCCGTGTCCAGCCGGCGGACAAGCTCAGCGACATTGCCCCGTTCCTTGAAGGTCGGGACGACAATGGAAAGGACAGCAGGCACGGCGGGCACTCGCAAAGACGGGACCCTTTGGTGGCGGCGGGAGGGTTTGAGGTCAAGGGGTTAGCAAGGTTCACAATAAATGATTAACCTTCTCAGCAGCTTAGGACACAATTCGGATGCAACTTTGCCGCTCGCAAGGCGTTGGCTTCAGATGAGCAGCCCTGCTTTTTCCTCACCCCAACGCAAACCGACCCCCGGTTTACCGCCGAACCACGCATCTTTGCGTCTGATCGCGCCCCGGGTGTTGGTGGTGGAAGACGAGATGACGGTGGCCATGCTGATCGAGGACATGGTGAGCGAACTGGCCTATGAAGTTGCCGCCGTCGTGCCACGGCTGGAAGACGCCATGCGGCTTCTGGACAGCGAAAGTTTCGACCTGGCCATGCTGGATGTGCATCTGAACGGTAAGACCGTCTTTCCTTTTGCCGAAGAGTTGGAAGCACGCGACATTCCCTTCCTGTTTGCCACCGCTTATGGCGCGCGCGGCATCCCCGAGGAATTTCACAGCCATCTGGTGCTGCAGAAACCGTTCGGTCCGGTGGAATTGCGCCGCGCCTTGATGGATTTATCCAGCGGCCGCTGAGCCAAGCCGGCTAGTGGAAGAAGATCGTATAGATCACGATCCCGGCGATCACCGACAAAGCCAGCGATAGGTGCAGCACATACCGCATCACGCCCAATTCCTTGCCCTGGCGCGCTTCCTCGGCGCTTAAAACCGTCTTGCCCTTTTCGATGTTCGCCATCCCACTCTCCTTCTATTCCGCGGCGTGTCCGCCGGCATAGATGCGATGCTCAAGCGCGCCGATGATCGCGCCGATTTCGCTTTGATCTGTGGGGTCGGTTGCGTCCTGCCAAGCCTTCAGAATTTCCAATCGTTCCGCATCGCTGAAGCGGCGATCGCGCAACACATCGGCAGGCGCACGATAGATTCGCGCCGGATGCCGCTTGATATCGTCGAACAATTTCTTCTTGGCCATGCGCCACTCCAGGATAACGCCTTCAAATTCTGCCCAATAGCGCCAATATCAAAATGATCACCAGCACCAATCCCAACGTCCCTGAAGGATAGTAACCCCACGCACGGCTATGCGGCCATGCCGGCCACGCACCGAGCAAAAGAAGCAGAAGCACGACAATCAGAATGGTTCCAAGCATTTCAAATCCTTCTTCGACTATAGGAAAGGAACACGGTTGCGGGTTGCCGGTTCCCGTAAAGTTTTGGCGAAGTTCCAAGGGTTTCGCGCTTTATTCCGGAACGCCTGACCGGCGCATTCATTGTCAACGCGTATTGTTCTTTTCCAAGGAGCAACCCATGCAAACACGCAATTATGTCTTGGCAGGCTATGTCTTGGCAGGCGCTGCGCTCCTGTTTCTGACAAATCCCGCTTTCGCCGGTCAATCGACCCCGGCGGAGCGCGAAGCCACCCGCCAGCTCAATCTGGAAGCCGCGCGTCAAGCGCAAATGAACAAACCCGCTCTGCAAGCCGCCCAAGCCAGCGTCGCCGCCGCGCCACAAGCGGCTCCGACCACGCCGGTCGAAGCCGCGCAAAGCCCGGTGCCGGCGCAAGACGTCGCGATGGAAAATCCGGGCGCCCCCGCCATTCTGTCGTCCATTCAACGGCCTCCCAACAAGATCGCCAACGCCAACGTCTTGGATGCCAATGGCCAGACCATTGGTGCGGTGCAACGGGTGGAGGTAACGCCCGAGGGTACGCCCACCAAGGTCACCATCGCCCTGATCGGCATGGACGAGAAGATGGTGGTGCTGGATGCCGGTACGGTGAAATACGATTCCATCCGCAACGAGATTTTGGCGCAACAGCCGGGCGATCAGATCCGGTCCATGGCTGGCTGATGCGGCATAGGCCTTTTTAAGCGATCCGGGGCCGCAAAAGCGGCTCCGGATTTCTCTTATCTGAACTTCAAGGCGGCTAAGGCCCCGGCGCTGGCGGTGACCCCAGTCAGGATCGTCCCCCAAGCGATGTCCAACAGCGTGACCCGCAAGGTCCACACTTTCATGGTAGCGAAATTGGTCAAATCGTAGGTGGCATAACAAAAAAAGCCGAACAGCGCCCCATACAGGGCGGCGAGGCGCCAATCGCCGCTGACCAAGGCGGGCCGCACGGCAAAGATGACCACCCCCACCAGATAGACGAGGTAAAAAACCACCGCCACCGTCATGTTGGGATCATCGCTCAGCAAAGCGCCCAGATCGCGATGATAAAGCGGCTTGGAGGTATTGCTCAGCCATAGGAAATCCAAGCCGCCCATCACCAGAATGCACACCAGATAGGCAATCGGATAGATCATAGCGCTTCCCTCCTGTGCTTTACGCGCGCATGGCGCGGCCGGATCATCTAAACATAGTGATCCGTTTTGCGCTGTGGGCGTAAATGGACGCGAGGGTTGGGGCGCCAATGGCCAGGATTGCGATAATCGGAACCGGGATTTCGGGGCTGGGCAGCGCTTATCTGCTTCATCCGGACCATGAGATCACCGTGTATGAAAGGAGCAGCCGGGTCGGAGGCCATAGCCGCACGGTCACGGTGGACTATGACGGCCAGCCCATCCCGGTGGACACCGGCTTCATCGTCTTCAACCGGCCCAACTATCCCAATCTTTGCGGCTTGTTCGCCCATTTGGGAGTCCCCAGCCATGCCAGCGACATGACCTTCGCCGCCTCGATCCGGGACGGATGGCTGGAATGGGGCGCCAAGGATCTGGATGCGGTGATCGGCCAGCGTCGCAATCTGCTCAGGCCCAAATTCGGTCTTTTGGTGCGGGATGTGGTGAAATTCAACGCCTGCGCCCAAGATATGGTCGAGCGTCATCCCGAACTGAATCTGGAAGAGCTGATCCGGAAATTGGGCCTGGGTGAGTGGTTCCGCCGTTACTATCTCTTGCCCATGTCTGGGGCGATCTGGAGTTGTCCCCCCTGCGAGATGATGAACTTTCCGGCGCGCACACTGGTAAAATTCTTCGCCAATCATCACCTTCTGTCCTTCTCCGGCCAGCCCTTATGGCGCACCGTCACCGGCGGATCGCAAGCCTATCTGAATCGGTTGATTGCGCCTTTTCTTCACCGCATCCGCACCAATTGCGCCGCTATGGCGGTGACCCGGCAGGACGGCAAGGTGCAGATCAAGGACTCGCAAGGCGGTGTGGAGATTTACGATCAAGTGGTGATGGCATGCCATGGCGACGACAGCCTTGCGCTGCTTAAGGATGCCGGCCGTGAAGAAAGCGCGGCGCTGGCTTGCTTTCGGTATCAGAAGAACCGCGCGGTCTTGCACCGCGACCAAAGCCTGATGCCGCGGCGGCGGCGCTGCTGGGCCAGCTGGGTGTACACCTCGGACGGCGACTTTCTCCATCCCAAGATCACCGTCACCTATTGGATGAACCTGCTGCAAGGTATCGACGAGCGCTATCCCTTGTTCGTCAGCCTCAACCCCAAACGCGTCATTCCCGAAACCTTGATTTTCGACCAGTGCGATTTCGATCATCCGCTATTCGATCAGGCCGCGATCGCGGCCCAACCCAAAATCGCCGCCTTGCAAGGCCAGCGCGGTACCTGGTTCGCAGGCGCTCATTTGGGCCATGGTTTCCATGAGGACGGCTTGGCCAGCGCCGTGAAAGTGGCCACCAGCCTGGGCGCGGCCATTCCCTGGGCCACCGGCGCCGTGCGGGAGCCGGGCGCACCGCAACAAAAACCCCGCCAGCCGGTTGTGCGACCGGCGTTTCCGGGCACAGACCCGCTTCCCGCCGAATTGTTTTAAATGGCAGGCGCGCTTAATCTTGTGCCTTTCAGTGTGGGCAAGCCGTCATGTCCCTGATACCCGCCTCTTATATCGAGAAAAACTGGCGCAAAGCCCTGTGTGCACTGGTGTATGGCCGCTTGGAGTTTGTGGCGCCCAATGGCGAGGTCACCATCGCTCAGGGCGCGCGGCCCGGTCCGTCCGCCCGCTTTCAGATTCAGGACTGGGATGTGCTGCGCCGGATCATGGCGCGGGGCGATATCGGTTTGGGTGAGGAGTATATTGCCGGCAGCTGGCAGACCGATAGCGTCGAAAGGCTGGTGAGCCTGTTTCTTCTCAATCTGGATCAATTCTGCGATTTCTCCGATGGAAACATCTTCAACCGCTTGGGCTTTGTGATTCACAACGCCTTGGTTCGGCGCAATTCCATCGCCGGCTCGGCGCGCAACATCAAGGATCACTATGATGTCGGCAACGATTTTTATTCCCTCTGGCTCGACAAAAGCATGACCTATTCCTCGGCGCTCTATAACGGCGCCGATGAGCTTTATCGCGCCCAGCAGAACAAATATGAGCGCATCCTGTCGAAGTTCACCCGGAAAAAAGCCGATGTGCTGGAGATCGGCTGCGGCTGGGGCGGCTTTGCCGAGCGCGCCGCCGCCGACAGCCACCATGTCACCGGCCTGACGATTTCACCCGCGCAGCACAAATTCGCCTCTGCGCGGCTGGGCGGCGCGGCCGAGATCAAGCTGGAAGACTATCGCCGTTGCGGGGGCGCTTTCGACAATATCGTGTCCATCGAGATGTTCGAGGCGGTGGGCGAGCACTATTGGCCCGCCTATTTTTCCACCGTCGCGCAACGGCTCAAACGCGGCGGCCGCGCCGTCGTGCAAACCATCACCATCAGGGACGAGCTGTTCGCCGGGTACCGGACGCGCAGCGACTTCGTCCGCCACTATGTTTTTCCGGGGGGCATGCTGCCATCCCTGGCACGTTTCCGTGAGGAAGCGGAAAAAGCCGGTTTGAAATTCGCCGGCGCCTTCGGCTTTGGCAAAGACTATGCCCGCACGTTGCGCGAATGGCTGGCGCGCATGCAGGGCGCGGAAAAAGAAATCAAGGCGTTAGGCCACGACCAGCAATTCCTGCGCAATTGGGAATTCTATCTGGGGATCTGCGCCGCCGCTTTTGAGGTGGCGCGCACCGATGTGGTGCAAATCGAGCTGGTGAACGCCTAGCTGCCTCCTCCGACCCGGCCGCTCGCTCGTCACTCTTTCATCACATCGGCGAAGGTCATGCGGGCGTCGAACAGGGAGCGCACGACCAATTGAATCCGCGTCGAAACGCAAAAGCGACGTTTGGCGTCCTCAATATGCTTATGCACCGTGGATTCGCTGATCCCCAAAAGCTGCCCGATTTCCCAATCGCTTTTGCCCTGCGCCACCAAGACCACGCAATCGCGCTGGCGGGGCGTTAATTGCGGCCCGCGCGGCGCGCGGGTGGGGCGGGCTTGGCGCAGAATCTCCGCCGCATCAAAAGCCAGCGCGCCGACATAGTGCGCCGCCGCCAGACTGCCGAGCGGCAAAGGCATGCCGGTTCTCATCATGAAAGAACAACAGCCGGCAAAAACGCTGTAGCCGCCGGCCTTGTCGGCGCCGCGGGCGCGATGGATCGGAACCGCCACCGCCGCGCCGATGCCTGCGGCATGAACGGCATCGACAAAGGCGCTTTGATGGGGCGTGAGCGCTATCAGGCGCGCGATATCCGACCATAGAAATGGCGCATAGGATTGCGAGGCCGTGGCCAAGACCGCGTCGCTGGAAAACGGGGCCAGGGCTGGCCAGCCGGCTGGCAACTCCGCAAGCCAGACGTGCCCCGCCGCGCCTTGCAAGAGAAAATGTTGAAAACCCAGAGCCCACATGGCTTCACACAATTGGGCACGCAGCTGGGTCAAATCATGCGCGTCGCGCGAAGCAGCCGCGAAATCCTGAACGATACGCGGACGGGCATGCAGCATGCCGTCCGGCTCGGTTTGCGGCGGATCGAACGCATCGCTCATGCCTCACTCTATAACTGGAAAAAGGGCATCCGAAAGGCAGAGGCGTGCGCAAAGCCGCTAAGAAGGTAAAGATGCCTGGCGCAAGGGGCGACCATAATTCCGCTGTTTTCGAATTCTAAATCGGGTATTGGAGGGCCCCGTTAGGGAACCAAACAGGGCGTTAGGCGTGAGCCGGACCGCCCATCAAAAAAGGGCGTTAGGCGCGAGCCGAACCGCCTGCCAAAAAAGGGCGTATCATGCTTCGCAACAGTCTCATCATGCTGGCGCTGCTGGCTGGCTCTACACTCGCGGCCCATGCGGCGGGTGATGCCAAAGCGGGAGCCAATGTCTTCAAGCGCTGCGCGGTCTGTCATACCAGTGATAAGGGCGGCGGCCACGGCCTGGGCCCCAATCTGTTTGGAATCGTGGGAAGCAAAGCCGCGGCACAATCGGACTTTGCCTATTCGGACGCCTTGCAGAAGGCCGGCTTGACCTGGACACAAGCCAATCTGATCAAATGGGCCGCCGGTCCCGCCAAGCTGGTTCCCGGCAACAAGATGGCCTTCCCCGGCATCACCAGCAAAAAACAGCAGGCCGACTTGGTCGCCTATATGGCGACGCTGAAATAGGCCGGAGGAGGTGTGCGGCAGGATGCCGCACCCTGAAAGGTGTATCATTAATCACCATTGCTGCATTGCAGCGATAATGAGCAATGTCTTTCGCTGTTGCGTTGACAGCCCTTGCCCTGCGGCCATACTTTTTGCACCGCACAAGAATGGACGGCACGGCCAGCGTCTCAGCTTGCCGCGGCGGAACCGTCCTCGGGGATCAAGGAAACACCATGAAGGTCTTGGTGCCCGTCAAGCGGGTGATCGACTACAACGTAAAGGTTCGCGTGAAGGCGGACCAAAGCGGCGTGGACTTGGCCAATGTCAAAATGTCCATGAACCCGTTTGACGAGATCGCGGTGGAAGAGGCGGTGCGCCTGAAGGAAAAGGGCAAGGCCACGGAAGTGGTTGTCGTTTCCATCGGGCCGCCACAGGCGAGCGAAACCCTGCGTACTGCGCTGGCCATGGGCGCTGACCGGGGCATCCTGGTTAAGACCGAGCAGACGATTGAACCTTTGGCCGTCGCCAAGCTCCTGAAGGCCATCGTGGACGCGGAACAACCCGGCTTTGTCATCACCGGCAAGCAAGCGATTGACGATGACGCCAATCAGGTGGGCCAGATGCTGGCGGCCCTGCTGGGCTGGCCGCAGGGAACCTTCGCGCATGCGTTGGAACTCGAAGGCGGCAGCGCCAAGATCACCCGGGAGATAGACGGCGGCCTGCAGACCGTGGAGGTCCGGTTACCGGCGGTGATGACCACCGATTTGCGCCTTAACGAGCCGCGCTATGCCTCGCTGCCCAACATCATGAAGGCCAAGAAGAAGCCGATTGACGAAAAGTCACCCACCGATCTGGGCGTGGACATCACGGCGCGCTGCAAGGTTTTGAAAGTTTCCGAGCCGCCCAGGCGTGGCGGTGGCGTGAAGGTCGCCAGCGTGTCCGAACTGCTCGACAAGCTCAAAGCGGACGGGGTGCTGTAATGGCCAGCCTCGTCATTGCCGAGCACGACAATGCGGCGCTGAAGGACGCCACGCACAAGGCCGTGACCGCGGCGGCGGCAATATCCGCGCCGGTGCATATCCTGGTGGCGGGCGAAAATTGCGCGGCGGTGGCGAATGCGGCGGCCAAGATTTTTGGTGTCGAGAAAGTGTTGCTGGCGGACGCTAGTCTTTACGCCAAGCAATTGGCCGAGCCGATGGAAGCGCTGCTTCTGTCCTTGGCGGACCGCTATGACGCAATCCTCGCGCCGGCCACCACCACGGGAAAAAATTTCCTGCCGCGCGTCGCGGCCAAGCTCGACACGCCGCAGATCTCCGAAATTGTGAAGGTGATCTCGCCGGACACATTCGAGCGCCCGATCTATGCGGGTAACGCGATCGAAACCTTGCAGGCGCCCCCGGGCAAAAAGATCATCACGGTACGCACCACCGCATTCACGGCCGCCGCCGAAGGCGGCAGCGCCGCGATCGAGACGATTGCGCCTTTGTCCGATCCGGGCCTTTCCAAATTCGTGGGCGAAGCTTTGTCCAAATCCGAGCGTCCCGAGCTGACATCGGCCAAAGTGGTGATCTCCGGCGGCCGGGGCTTGGGTTCGGCAGAGAATTTCAAACTGCTGGATTCCATCGCCGACAAGCTGCATGCGGCGGTCGGCGCCAGCCGGGCGGCGGTGGATGCGGGCTTTGTGCCCAACGATTACCAAGTTGGACAAACCGGCAAGGCGGTGGCCCCCGATCTTTACATCGCGGTGGGCATCTCCGGCGCCATCCAGCATCTGGCGGGTATGAAAGACTCCCGCAGAATCGTCGCCATCAATAAGGACGAAGAAGCCCCCATTTTTCAGGCCGCGGATTATGGCCTGGTGGGTGACCTGTTCCAGATTCTTCCGCAATTGGACGAAGAACTTTCCAAGCGCGGTTACAAATAAAGGCAAAC
>DATEEB010000311.1:0-3701 GCA_035281345.1 Rhizomicrobium sp.
GTTGGATGCCGACGGCTTCAAGGCCTTTGAGGATGCCCAGAATCCCTTCGACCCCGCCACGGCGCAGCGGCTGCACAAATTCATCTATTCCGCCGGCGGGACGCGGGATTTCGCCGCCGCCTACCGCGCCTTTCGGGGCCGCGATCCGCGGATAGAGGCGCTGCTGGAGGGGCGCGGCCTGCTGGCGCCGGCGGCATGAAGAAAATTCTTCTGTCTTTTTTGTTGTTGGCTTGTTTGTTGCTGACTGGCCCTGCTTTGGCGGCGCCGGCGCCAAAACTTTCCATTGCCAAGCTGGAACAATTGCCGATTCTGACCATGCGGCCCTATGACGAGGCCGCGAATGCCGAGGCGCAAGTCGCCGCGGCCTTTGCGCGGGCGCAAAAATCCCATAAGCGGGTTCTGATCGATCTGGGCGGCAATTGGTGTCCCGATTGCATCGTCCTGACCAATCTGATGAAGCTGCCGCAAATGCGCCGCTTCATGGATCGCCATTATGAACTGGTCATGGTGGATGTCGGCCGCTTCAACCGAAATTTGCAAATTCCCGCGCGCTTCGGAATCGCCAAATTGCGGGGCGTGCCCGCTTTGCTGATCGCAACGCCCGGCGGCAAGCTGATCAACAAGGACAATGTGTTCGCCACCACCGACGCGCGCAACATGACGCCGCAAGCCATGGCCGATTATCTGGCGAAATATGCGAATTAGAGCCTTTTTGAATTGAAATGAACCTTTACACTCACCATGGGCGGGCTTGACCCGCCCATCCAGGGCAGCAAATACCGTGTTTGTGGCTCTGGATGGCCGGCTCGGAGGCCGGCCATGGTGAGGATGAGGGAAGCATCCGCATCATCTCAATCCGAAACGGCTCTAGCGCGTTTGGTTGGCCGCGACCTGGCGCGCCGGACCGCCGGGCTCCAGGGTCCGGTCCACCACATGCACGATGCCGTTGCGGTCGCGCACATCATAGATGGCGATATCGGCGATAGCGCCCTTTTCATCCACCACCACGATATTGGTCGGCCCGTTCATGCGCGCCACCAATACCCCGCCTTCAGCGGTGCGCAATTTGGCTTCGCCGCCCGCCTCGCTGATCGCTTTGAGCAGGGCCTGGGAATCATAGCGGCCCGGCACGATCAGATAGCTCATCCGCCGCGCCAGCGAAGATTTGGGCTGCACGCCGTCTTCCGAAAAAGCGGCATTGGTGGGCGCGAAGACGGTGAACTGGCCATTGGTCTTCAAAGCCGCCGCCACCCCGGCATCCCGCAAAGCCGCCGCCAAGGTGGAATGCATGGGCGAAGCCGAAATATTCTCCATGATATCGCGGTCCGGCAGCATGGCCTGGCCGCCGATCCTGGGATTCATCATTTCGGTATTGAGTTCGGCTGAAGGTACCACCGGCTTGGGATCGGAGCGGGACACCGCGCCCAGCGCGCCACCCACCATCATGGCGATTCCTGCGGCAAATCCGGCGATGGCGGCGCGTTTCATGGAACCGCAAAACCCTTCAGACCTCGCAGGATTTAACGCACAGAAGACCCAGCCGTTCCGGATCTTTCAGCCTTCTTGTTCCAGCGCTTCTCGCTCCATTTCCAGCGTCAGCCAGCGCTCCTCATCTGCCTCTTTTTGGGCGCGAAGTTCCGCCAGCTCGGAGGAAAGCGTGCCGAACTTGGCGGGATCTCGGGCATAGAGCGTATCGTCGCAAAGCGCTTGTTCCAGTTCCGTCATCCGGCGTTCCGCCAGGGCGATTTTTTCCGGTAGCACTTTTAAGGCGTGAACATCGGCGAAATTCATCTTGGGCGGATTGGTGCGGATGCGTTTTTCCGCCGCGGGCTTCGCGGCGGCTTTTTTGGCCTCGCCGCGCGGCGCGGGCGCCTCGCCCCGCTGCACCAGCATATCGGTATAACCCCCGGCATACTCGGTGAACCGGCCATCGCCCTCAGCCAACACAATCCCGGTCGCCACCCGGTCCAAAAAATCGCGGTCATGGCTGACCAGCAGCGCGGTTCCGGGATAGTCGGCAATCACCTCTTCCAAAAGATCCAGGGTTTCCAAATCCAAATCATTGGTGGGCTCATCCAGCACCAGAAAGTTGGACGGGGTGGCAAACAGCTTGGCCAGCAGCAACCGCGCCCGCTCGCCGCCCGACAACACCTTCACCGGAGTGCGCGCTTGGCTCGGCGTGAAAAGAAAATCCTGCAGATAGTTCATCACATGACGCGGCTTTCCCGCCACCATCACGGTATCGCCGCTGCCATCGGTGACGGCCGCCGCCAGCGATTGCTCGGGGTGCAGCTTGGAGCGGCTTTGATCCAGTTCCACCATCAACAGACCCTGACCCAGCTTCACATTGCCTTTTTGCGGCGCAAGCTTGCCGGTCAAAAGCTTCAGCAACGTGGTCTTGCCCACGCCATTGGGCCCGACAATGGCGATACGGTCGCCGCGATGAATGCGCTGGGTAAAATCGCGCACGATCTCGCACTCCCCATAGGAAAAACTCACCCCCTTGGCGTCGATCACCTTGGTGCCGGAACCTGCGCCCTCCGCCGCGTCCATCTTAACGCTGCCCAATTGCCGGATCTGTTCGCGGCGTTCGGTGCGCAGGCCGCGCAACCGCTCCAAGCGTCCGACATTGCGCTTGCGCCGCCCCGAAACGCCGTAGCGGACCCAATCTTCCTCGGCGGCGATCCGGCGTTCCAGCTTGTGGCGTTCGACATCTTCTTTTTCCAGCATCGCGTCGCGCCAGGTTTCGAAAGACCCAAAGCCCTTCTCCAAACGATGCGTCTTGCCGCGATCCAGCCACACCGTGACGCGGGAAAGATTTTCCAGGAAACGCCGGTCATGGCTGATCAGCACCAGCGCGCTTTTGTCGGATTTGATCTCATCTTCCAGCCATTCGATGGCGCGCACATCCAGATGGTTGGTCGGCTCATCCAGCAGGAGAATATCGGGATGGGGCGCCAGCGCGCGCGCCAAGGCCGCCCGCCGCGCCTCGCCGCCCGACAGGGTGGCGGGATTTTCCAAGCCCGTCAGGCCCAAATGGCCCAACAGATAAAAGGCCCGGTTGGGATCGGCATAAGGATCAAGGCCCGCCTCGACATAGTCGCGGGTGGTGGCATGGCCGCTCAGGTCCGGTTCCTGCGGCAGATAGCGAATGGTGGCGCCGGGTTGGGCAAAGCGCGTGCCGCCATCGGCTTCCACCAACCCGGCTGCGATTTTCAGCAAGGTGGACTTGCCCGAACCGTTGCGCCCCACCAGGCATAGCCGGTCGCCCGCACCGACGCGCAACTCGGCGCCATCCAGCAATTTCTGGCCGCCAAAAGCGACCATGATGTCCTTCAAATGCAAAAGCGGCGTCATGTTCTCCCCGCCGGTACGCCGCGCCCCTACGAGAAGGAATAAGCCGTCTTGATCTGGGTGAAGAAATCCACCGCCGCAAAGCCCTGCTCGCGCGCGCCATAGGAGGAGCCCCGCGCGCCGCCGAATGGCGCGTGATAATCCACGCCCGCAGTCGGCAGATTGATCATCACCATGCCGGCCTTGACGTTGCGCTGATAGTGGCGCGCATGTTTCAGGCTGGTGGTGACGATGCCGGCGGAAAGCCCGAAATTGCCCGCATTCGACAGCGCCAAACCTTCTTCATAATCCTTGATCTTCACCACCGACACGACCGGGCCGAACACTTCTTCCTGATTGATGCGGTC
>DATEEB010000312.1:0-4564 GCA_035281345.1 Rhizomicrobium sp.
TCTGCGCGCCAAAAATGCCAGGACCATCGATGAACTGTGGCGCGCAATCGGTGACATCTGCGATCTCTACAACCCAACCGAATGCGCCAATTTCTTCAACGCCGCAGGTTATGGTTACACCTGAACGTCCGATGCTCTAGAGTCTTTTTGGATTGAAATGAACCTTCATGCTCACCATGGGCGGGCCCCCCGGCCCGCGCGAAGCGCGGCCGGAGGACAAGCTTCACGACCCGCCCATCCAGGGCAACAAATACCGTGATTGCGGCTCTGGATGGCCGGCTCGGAGGCCGGCCATGGTGAGGATAATGGCAGCATCCAGATCACCTCAATCCAAAACGGCTCTAGCGTGAATTGATCTCTGATGGAATCAAACCCCGCTTGTCATCCCGGCCAAGCGATGGTCGATAGGTCTTGAGCGGCAGCGAAAGACGCGTATCGACGCATCGCGCTGAGCCGGGATCCATCTTGCAGGCGGCGCGATGGATCCCGGATAGCCGCTATGCGGCTTCCGGGATGACAAGTTCGGGTATGTCTTCCCAGGCGGGTGACGATCTTCGCGGACGTTCGCGAATAGAAACGCCCCATGAAAGCTCACGCGATCTCCACCGTGACCTTGCCCAACGGGCCGAAATCGCCTTCCACCCGGTCGCCCACCGCAATCGCCATCGGTTTGACGCAAGTGCCGGTGATGACGACTTGGTCTTTCCGCAGCGGATAGCCGAACTGCGAAAGCTCATTGGCAAGCCATGTGAGCGCCAGGCGCGGATCGCCCAAGGCATTTGCGCCCTGGCCGGTTTCGGCGACCGCGCCGTTCTTCAGGCCGCGGACTTCGTGCCGTGCCAAGTCGAGGCCGCGCCAGCTTTCCGGCGCGGCGGCGCCCAGGACGAAATAATGCGCGCAGGCATTGTCGGCGATAAGCTGCAAGGCGCCGACCCGCTCGAAATGCCGGTAGCGCGAGTCCGGCAGTTCGATGGCGGGATGCAGCGCCGACACGCAAGACAGAATTTCGGCTTGGGCATAGGGCGCCGTGCGCGGCGGCAGGTCTTGCCCCATGCGGAAGGCAAACTCCATCTCCGCCACCTTCATCAGCGCGTTGCCCAGCACAAAGCGGGCGCCGTTCGCAAGGGCGCGCTCGGCCAGAAGCCGGCCGGCCAGCGGTCCGTCCACGCAGATATGGGCCTGACCGGCGGTGCTGGTGGCGGCGATCTTCCAGCCCATCAGCGGCGCCGCGCTATAGTCCTCGATCGCGGCCTGCACCCGATACGCCGCGGCCCTGTCGGCCGGCTGCAGGTCCGGCGGTAGCGCGTCCAAGCGGGTGCCGTTTTGCCAATGCCGATAGAGAAGAGAACAGGCGACGTGTTGCGTTTGCGGGTCCATGCCAACACTTTCGGGGATGTACAGAGCGTCGCGGCCAGCCTAGAGCGTGATCCGGTCTTTTTGAAGCCGGATCACGCTCTAGAATCTTGGTTTGCCGCGCAATTTTCCAGAAAATCGTTTCCGATTTTCCGGATTGCGCTCTAGCCAATCTCGCCTGGGCTGCAAATGCGCGGACGGGCCGTCAATGCACGCTGTTTCCCGGCCACAGCACCACGCGCAGGGTCTGCATCACGATCCGCAAATCCAGAAGGACGCTGAAATTCTTCACATAGTATAGATCGTAGCTCAGCTTGGAGCGCGCATCGTCCACCGACGCGCCGTAAGGGTAGTTGATCTGCGCCCAGCCGGTAAGGCCGGCCTTGACCGCATGCCGTTCGTGATACAGCGGCAATTGCTTGGCCAGTTGTTCGACGAATTGCGGCCGTTCGGGTCGGGGCCCGACCAGCGACATGTCGCCTTTCAGCACATTGATCAACTGGGGCAGTTCGTCGATCCGGCTGCGGCGCAGAAAAGCGCCCACCGGGGTGATGCGGCTGTCGCGCGCCGCCGCCCACACCGCGCCCTTGGCCTCGGCGTCGATGCGCATGCTGCGCAATTTGAGGATCTGGAATTTGCGTCCGCCGCGGGTGACGCGTTCCTGCTTGTAGAATGGGGAATGACGATCGCCCATCCAGACCGCCAGCATCGCGGTCAGCAGCACCGGTGAAAATGGGATCAGAATAGCCAGGCTGACCAGAATGTCGAACATACGCTTGAGCCCGGCGCCCCAGGCGCTGACGCTGAAGCCGTCGGAATAGAGCATCCAGGCCAGATCCAGGCGCTTGATGTCGATGCGGCCCACTTCCTTTTCCAGGAAGGTCATATATTGGAACACCGGATAACCGGCGGCGCGACAGGTGATCAGCGATTCCAGCACCATGCCGCGGCGTTCGTCGGGCGCCACCACGATCTGATCGGCGTTGGTTTTCTCCGCGATCTCCAGCAGATTGCTGGACACTTCGACGATCCGGTTCACCGGATCGCTGGCCAGACGCGGGTCGATGGGGCCGAAACCCTCCTCATGCACAAAGGTCAGGTCGTATTGCAGATAGCGGCCCTGGCTGCGCAGAATCCAGACCAGGTCCCAGGCGCGTTCCCCCGCGCCGATCACCAAGACCCGGGTGCGAAACAGGGAATGACGCCGCAGGGAGGCAAACGTCAGGCGTGCTGCGGCCATGCTGGCGCCAAAGCAGAGGGCGGCCGCGATGCAGAGCGAGGGCGACAGGGGCCAGCGGGTCGCAAAGGTCACGGCAAACACCATGGCAGTGGCCAGCGCGACCACCATCGGGATCCGTCTCAACGCCTTGGCGGTGTCCGCGATGCTCTCTCTGCGATAAAGACCCAGCGCATACAGACAGGCCAAATTCGCGGCCGCGAACATGGCCGCGATCACCCAGTCCTGGGGCGTGATCGCGTCCCGCGAGGTGAGCCATACCGCTGTGGGCCAGCAAAAACCCACCAGCAAGGCATCCATCACAAAAAGAGCCAGCGCCGCCGTCATGATGGCGCTTTCGTGCGCCGCAAAAGGGGCGCGCGGCCGGCTTTGTCATCCTTGTCTTTGCTTTTCGAAAACACGCCGACCGAACCCAACTGTTTTTTGCTGTCCGGCAAATTCCATTGCCGTAAAAAATGCGGGGCGGCTGCGATGCGGCCGTCCCGTGGCCTCATAGTCCGTCACAGGGGTAAAAATCAGGTAAAGGATTGTTTTACCATGCTATTTTTGGCGATCTGGGGCCCGTGGCGCGCAAAGGCGCTCAAAGATAGGGCATCAGCAGCCGCGCGGCGGCATTGCGCAGCCGGAGCCAGACCGGCTCGGCGGCGAGCATATCCGGGGTCAAAGCTTTGCCGCCGGCGATACGGGCGTCGATCAGGGCATCGATCTGAGCGGTCATGTCGCGCCCGATCAATTCCAGGTCGAATTCGAAATTCAGCCGGAAGCTGCGCGCGTCCCAGTTGGAGCTGCCGATCAGCGACCATTCGCCGTCCACGGTGCACAGTTTGGCATGATCGAAAGGCGGCGGCATGGTGATGATCGCGGCCCGGATATAGCGGAAAAAGCGCAAATGCCCGCGCATCGCCCAATCCATCACGCGCTGATCGCTGCGGGTTGGGATGACGATTTCCACCGCGACCCCGCGCAAACCCGCCTGGGCGATGGCGAACTGCAGGCGGGGATCGGGCAGGAAATAGGGGGTGACGATACGGACGCGCTTTTGCGCCAGGGTGATGGCGGCGCCGAGCAGCATTTCCAGCTTGTAAATGTCGGCATCCGGACCGCAGCGTATCCCGCGGGCGAAGACCGTTCCCTGGGCTTCCAGTTTGGGCCACCAATCCTCATCGTTCAGTATTTCGCCGGTGGTGAAGGCCCAGTCGTGCGCGAAGGCGTCCATCACGGTGCGCACGGCCGGGCCGGCGACGCGGAAATGCACGTCCTTGACCCGGCCTTTGCTGGTCCGTGCGCAATTCTCGTCCCCGATATTGATTCCACCCAGAAAGCCTACGCGGCCGTCTACCACCAGCAGCTTGCGGTGATTGCGCATATTGAGAAAGGGCATGCGCCAGGGCAGCCAAGTGTGCAGGAAGCGGGCCGCCGCCACGCCTTCGCGCCGCATGCGGTAGTATATCCGCGGACATAGATAGCCGGCGCCGATGCTGTCCAAAAGCACGCGCACTTTCACGCCCCGGCGCGCGGCGGCGATCAGCGCGTCGGCGAATTCCCGCCCCACGGAATCGTTGCGGAAAATGTAGGAGCTGAGCGCAATGCTGCGCTGGGCTCCCTGAATGGCCGCCAGCATTTCGGGATAGGTCTGGTCGCCATCTTCCAGGATCATCAAGGCGTTGCCGCCGGATAACGGGCTTTGGGTGATGTCCCGGTTGACCGCGCTCAACTGCATGATATGGGGCGCGGCGTCCAGTGTCGCCGGCTCGCAATCGCGCGATTTGGCCGCGTCCAGCCGGGTCAACCTTAACGCCCGCCTGGTCACCCGGTTAATGCCGAACAGATAGTAAAGCAGCGATCCCAAGAGCGGCGACAGCCACACCGCGCCGATCCAGCCCAAGGCGCGGGGCACGTCGCTTTTCTTCAAAAGCACGTCCATGGTTACCAGGGCCGCCAAAAGGACGGAAAAGACCGTCACCAGGGTTGCGA
>DATEEB010000313.1:0-6380 GCA_035281345.1 Rhizomicrobium sp.
GGCGATCTCAATCGTGTCCACCGCCCGTGACAGGGGGATGGGCGCGCGGCCCACCCGGCTTAGTTCGGCATTGATGAACTTGATGTCGAAGCTGGCATTGTGGATGACCAGTTGCGCATCGCCGAGAAATTCCAGGAATTCATCCACGATATGGGCGAACAATGCTTTGTTGGCCAAAAATTCCGCCGACAGGCCATGCACCCGCTGGGATTCGATCGGAATATCGCGTTCGGGATTGAGATAAAACTGCAGGGTGCGCCCGGTCGGAAAATGATCCATCAACTCGACGCAACCGATTTCCACGATTCTGTGGCCTTCGGCCGGCTCGAACCCTGTCGTTTCGGTGTCGAAGACTATTTCGCGCATGCCATTCTCTATTCCTTGCCGCCCTCGCCAATGCGGCGCCGTATGTCCGCCAGGATCATTTTCACCTGTTCGCGGGCATCGTCCAAGCCTTTGTCCGTCATCACCAGATAATCTGCCTGTGCACGCTTTTGGGCGTCGCTCATCTGCCGTTCCGACAAGGCGGTGAATTTGGCCTCGGTCATACCGGGACGCGCCAAAACACGCTCTCTTTGCACGGCAGGCGGCGCCGTCGCCACCACCACCGCATCCACCTTGATGCCGGTTTCCAGCAGCAGCGGAATATCCAGCAACACAATGGGCGCTTGATTTTCGCGGAGGAATCGTTCGCGCCGCGCCGCCACCAGCGGGTGCACCAGGCTCTCCAAGCGCGCCAGTGCATCGGGTCTGCCCGTCACCGCCTGGGCAAGCGCGGTACGGTCCACTGCGCCATTCTTGGTTGTGCCGGGAAAGGCCGCCTCGATCATCGCCGCCGCCTCCCCCGCATATAGATCGTGGATCGCGGCGTCGGCGTCGAACACCGGAATGCCCTGCGCCGCGAACAGCTTGGCGGTTTGGCTTTTGCCCATGCCGATCGAACCGGTCAGGCCGATCACAAAAGGCTTACGGGCAGGCACGGAGAATCTTTTCCAACGCCGCGCGCAAGGCAGGCGTGACATGCGGTTTCACGCCAAAGAACGCTTCGAAGGACGGCGCGGCTTGATGCATCAGCATGCCCAGACCGTCGATGGTTTGGTGACCGCGCGCGGCGGCGTCTTTCAGAAGCTTGGTTTCCAGTGGGTTGTAAACGATATCGCAAACCGCGGCAGACTTGGGCAGCGCCTCCAAATCTATATCCAGCGGCGGATTGGCGCCCATGCCAGCGCTGGTGGAATTGACGATCAGCGCGGCATCGCCCGCGGCATTGCCCCAATCGCGCAATGCGCCCGGTACGATTTTGGTTTTGACTTGCGCCGCCAGTGAGCCGGCCAATGTCTTGGCGCGAGAGGCGTCACGATTGAGCAAATGGATTTTGCCCGCGCCCAGCATCTCCAATGCCAAAATCGCACCGCGTGCCGCCCCGCCCGCGCCCAGCAGCACCGCCGTCTTGCCTCTGAGCGCGCCGATTGCTTCACGCAAAGATTCCGCCAAGCCCAGGGCATCGGTGTTTCGGCCTTCGATTCCGTCTTCACCAAACACCAAAAGATTGGCCGCGCCGGCAGATCTGGCGGCGGCATCCGCGCGGTGCGCCAATGCGAAAGCGGCTTCCTTGTGCGGCACGGTGACATTCACACCCTTGAACCCGGCGCGGCGCACCCCGTCGATCACGGCGGCAAAGTCTTCGATCCTTGCCGCCAGCGGCACCATGGCGCCATCGATGCCATATTCCGCCAGCCAATGGCCATGCAGCACCGGCGACAGCGAGTGCGCCACCGGCCAGCCGACGACCCCGGCAAGCCTTGCTTTTCCCGTCAGCGTCATGACGCCAAGAGACCTTCCTTGCGCAATTGGGCCAGGACCGGCAGCAAAGGCAGTCCCAGAACCGAAAAATAATCGCCGTCCACTCTATCGAAAAGCTGCGCCCCGCGCCCCTCGAAATGATAACAGCCCACCGAGGACAGGATCGCCGGCCCTTCGGCTGCCAGATAATCGTCCAGAAATTGCGGGCTCAAATCGCGCATTGTCATCCGGCACGGGCTGGCATGCGTCCACAGCAAGGCCCCGTCCTTTGCCAGCGCGGCGGCGGAAACCAGCATATGAGTCTGCCCTGACAGGCGCAGCAGCAATTGTCGAGCCTCTTTCAAGCTGGCGCATTTGCTCAGGAATTGGTTCTCAAAAGCGATCACGCTGTCGCCGCCCAGAACGATGCCGCCTGGATGACGGCGCGCCACGGCAAGCGCTTTTTCCTGCGCCAGGGCGCTGGCGATAGCCGGCGCATCGGCGCCCTTGGCCTGCAAGTCGGTCATCAGGGCGGTTTCGTCCAAGTCGGCGGGATCGGAAACAAAAGCTATGCCCGCGGCCTTCAATAAGGCTTTGCGGCTAGCGCTACCCGAAGCCAGGACCAGCATCAGCCCAGGGCTTCCTTGCGGTCGGCCAGAAGATTCAACACCGCCGCGGCGGTTTCCTCAATGGAGCGGCGCGAGACATCGATCATCGGCCAATCCTGATTTTCGAACAACTGGCGGGTGGCGGCGATTTCAGCCCGGACCGCATCCAGCTCGACATAGTCGCTGTCCCGGTTCTCTCCCATGCTGGTCAGCCGGTTGCGGCGGACCTGCACCAGGCGGTCGGGCGACACCCACAGACCCACGACCAGGGGTTTGCAGGCGCTGAGAAGCTGGGGCGGCGGCGGCAGGCGCGGCACCAAGGGCACGTTGGCGGCGCGCACGCCGCGAATGGCCAGATACACACAGGTGGGGGTTTTGGACGTACGGCTGGCACCGGTGAGAATAACTTCCGCTTCGTTGATGGAATCCAGGGATTGCCCATCGTCATGGGCGATGGTGAAGTTCAAAGCCTCAATGCGGTCCAAATAGCGCGCGTCCACTTCATGCTGACGGCCCACCTTGTGGGTTTCGGCGCGGCCCAGAAAATGCCGCAGCGCCGTGACCGGCCCTTCCAGCAGGTCGATGCAACGCACGTCTATATCCTTGCAACGTGCCATCAACTTGTCGCGCAAGCCCTGGTTGGCCAAGGTAAAAAACACAATTCCCGGCATGATGGCGATATGATCCAGCGCCCGCGTCAGCTGGGCATCCGCCCGCACCAGAGCGTAAGAATGGACCAGCACATCCACATTCTCGAACTGGGCCAGGGCCGCATTGGCCATGGCATTGAGCGTTTCGCCAGTCGAATCCGAAATCAGATGGACGTGAAATTTATGATCCACAAGAGTATCCAAGATCGCCTACTGGGCCTGGGGTTAAGGGACAAACAAGCCACAGGCTCCTAGCCGGGAAGGGGATGAAGGTGCAAACAGGTATGCTTTGGGGACATTTAGGCTTAACCGCCAACATACCATGCCACGTCCTTCGCGGCTGCCGCAATTCATCCAAGCGCTTGAGTCTCTGCGTGCCTTCGCTTAAGCCAAATTCTTCTCACATATCGGTCCACAGTCCACAGCCCTAACATCATCTTCATCATCTTAGAGTCTTAGGAGTCTTGTTTTGACTGATGCTTCGAAACTTGTGCGTGTGTTGGATGGGATGGCGGAAAAAACGCCTCCGGTCTGGCTGATGCGCCAAGCGGGCCGTTACTTGCCGGAATATCGCAAATTGCGGACGGAGGCTGGTTCCTTCTGGACCATGGCACTGACGCCAAAATATGCCGCTGAAGTCACTCTACAACCAGTGCGCCGTTTTGGCTTTGACGCTGCGATCCTGTTTTCGGACATCCTGACGGTGCCCGAAGCGCTGGGGCAGAAGGTAACCTTCACCGAAGGCGAAGGTCCTAGTCTTACGCCGGTGGTCTCCACGGAAGGGTTTAACGAAGATCGTGCACAATGGTCCAGATACTTTGAGCCGGTCTATGAGGCCCTGCGGCTGACGCGGGCGGGCCTGCCTCCTGACACGACCTTGCTGGGCTTCGCCGGCGCGCCCTGGACCTTAGCGACCTATCTGGCGGCGGGCGCAGGCGGCGATGAACAAAAAGCCGCCAAGCTCTGGGCCTATCGCGATCCCGAAGGCTTTGGATATCTTTTGGATATCTTGGGAGACTGTGTCGCTTTCCACCTGATCCGCCAGTTGGAAGCGGGCGCGGACGCGGTGCAGATTTTCGATAGCTGGGCCAGCGGCCTGCCTGCCACCTTGTTCGAACAGGTGGTGGTCAATCCCACCAAGAAAATCGTCAAGACGGTACGTGCGGCCAAGCCGAACGCCAGGATCATTGGTTTTCCTCGCGCCGCTACCTTGGCGGGATACGAAATTTATGCGCAGGCAACCGGCGTGGATGCAGTATCGCTGGACACCTCTGCGCCTCTGCGCTGGGCGGCGGAAAACCTGGGCTGCGCCTTGCAAGGCAATCTGGATCCCATCGCGCTGATCGCGGGCGGAGCGGCATTGGACCGGGCGGTGGATGAGATTTTGGAAAACACCGTGGGACGCCCCCATATTTTCAATCTGGGTCACGGCATTCTGCCGGAAACACCCATCGCCCATGTCGAGCAACTGTTGAAGCGCATACGCGGATGAGACACCCCAAATGAGATTGGCCGTCGTCCTGTTCAATCTGGGTGGGCCCGATAGTCTGGACGCTGTGCAGCCGTTTCTGCGCAATCTTTTTTCCGACCCGGCCATTATCGGTCTGCCAGCCCCGCTACGCTTGCCCCTGGCTTGGCTGATCGCGCGCCGCCGCGCCCCCGTGGCGCGCAAAATCTACGAACATATGGGTGGGTCATCCCCCATTTTCGCGCAGACCCGCAAACAGGCGGATGCCTTGGAAAAAGCCTTGTCATGCGATGACGTGGAGGCAAAAGCCTTTGTCGCCATGCGGTATTGGCATCCCTTCAGCGACGGGGCGGCGCGGGCGGTCAAGGCTTTTGATGCCGATAAAATCGTGCTTTTGCCGCTCTATCCGCAATATTCCACCACCACCACCGCCTCCTCGCTGAAGGACTGGACGCGGGCGGCGAAGAAAGTGGGATTGAACACCCCGACATCGCGCATCTGTTGCTACCCCGCCGAAAATGGGCTCATCGGGGCAGCGGTAGCCCATATCCGCAGAGCGCTAGCGGACGCGCCCGCCGATATTTCCTATCGCCTGCTGCTATCGGCCCACGGCCTGCCCAAGCGCGTCATCCAACGCGGCGATCCCTATCAGCGCCAGGTCGAGCAAAGCGCCGCGGCAATTGTGACGGCGCTGGGCATGCCGGCATTGGATGCCCGGGTCTGCTACCAGAGCCGGGTGGGGCCGCTGGAATGGATCGGACCCGCCACCGATGACGAAATCCGCCGCGCGGGCGCTGAAGGCAAGGGCGTCATCATCGCGCCGGTCGCCTTTGTCAGCGAGCATTCCGAAACCCTAGTGGAACTGGACATCGAATATCGCAAATTGGCGCAAGAAGCGGGCGTTCCCGATTATCGCCGCGCCGCTACCCCTGGCATCCATCCCGATTTCATCGCCGGCCTGGCGGGGCTTGTGCGCCGCGCGGCGGACGGCGAAACTGCAATCTGCAGTGACGGCAGCGGCAAACACTGATGCGCGACATTCTCAGCGGTTTCTATAGCTGGATTCTGGCCGCCCATCTCATCGCGGTGATCGCCTGGATGGCGGGCATGCTCTATCTACCGCGCCTGTTCGTCTATCACTGCGAAACCCCGCCGGGTTCGGAAGGCTCCGAACGCTTCAAGGTGATGGAGCGCCGCTTGCTCAAGGGCATCATCAATCCTTCCATGACGGCGGCCTGGATTTTGGGCCTGACCCTGGCTTGGATCAGCGAGGCGTATTTGCAGATCTGGTTCCAGCTCAAGTTTCTTCTGGTGATCGCGCTGAGCGGCATCCACGGTTTTTTGGTGGGCTGCTGGAAGGATTTCGCCCATGACCGCAACACGCGCAGCGCCCGCTTCTACCGGATTATCAATGAGGCGCCGGCGGTTCTGATGGTGCTGATCGTGATCTTGGTGATCGTCAAACCATTCCGCTAATGCCCTGTCCCAGCCTGAAACATTAATTGCACGCCCCCTTGAATTGGGGGATATTTGCAAGCCCGCCAAATCAGGCTATAGTGATTGTGTCTGATTGACCCGCGCGGTCCCGGTGATGACGTGAAGACATCAGGGGCGCGGACCGTAAAACGGTAAAGGGTCAGAACCAACCTCTTCGATGATCGTGCCCGGGGCGCTCCGCCCTTTGTTCATCGAAACCAATCCCCTTCGATTAGGTGCCTATCCATGACTGTCCAAGATGGCCTGCAGGCGATGAAGTTGCAGGATCTCAAGAATAAAAAGCCCGCGGATCTGCTGGCTTTCGCCGAGGAATTGGAGATCGAGAACGCATCCTCCATGCGCAAGCAGGACATGCTGTTCGCCATCCTCAAGGAA
>DATEEB010000314.1:0-2549 GCA_035281345.1 Rhizomicrobium sp.
GTCGGATCAGGGGCGGCTCGCCATAGGTCACATGGCTGGAGCCCGCCACCTTGCGCTTCATGGGATTGCCGTAAAACTGGGTGGGACGCACCCGGATGGCGATGCGCGGCAGGCCCGCCACCGGTTCGATGATCCGCATCAATTGCGGCGGACGTAGCAAGCGGTCGAAATTGCCCAGGCGCGGGGCGAAATCGGTGATCTTGACCTGGGCGCCATCGTCAGAGGTCAGCACCGTGATGACGGTGGCGGTGTTGCGCTCATACTGGGATTCGGTCTTGATTTGGCGATCCAGCACCACGTCCGAGAAACCTTTTTCCTCGTCACCCGCGATCAGGCGGCTGAAGACGGGATCGCTGTCGAAGCGGGGAAAACACCACCATACCAGGCGCCCCGTGCCGTCGATCAGGGCGGCGATGCGGCCATTGCCGATGACGGCGAGATCAACCGGACCGGTCATCGCAGCTCCGCCTCGGCGATTTTTGTCAACCATTGGCGCACCGCCCGCGGCGACTCAAAGACATGTTCGGCGCCGGGAAAATTCTGGCCAACCGAAAACCCGCGCCCGCCCAACTGCGGCAAAATGCGAAACACATCCAGATCGGTGGTGTCGTCGCCGCCGAACAGGATGGCGCGCCCGGCAAACGGCTTCTGCTTGGCCAGCGCCGCAACGGCCGTGCCCTTGTCGATGCCCAAGGGACGCGCTTCAATCACCGACTTGCCGTGCAGGATATGCACCTTTTCGCTTTCAAAAAGCTTGGCGTGCTTTTCCATCGCCGCGTTGAGAACCGGCCGCGCTTCCGGCGCCAGACGATAGTGCAAGGCCAAGGCGCAGCGCTTGTCTTCCAACAGCAGACCGGGAATGTTCTGCGCCAGGCCGGAAAATACCTCCAACACCTTTTCGGACAAGGGCTGGCTGCGCGCCACCGCTCCATCGATGCTGCGAATTTCTCCGCCATGCGCGCCAATGGCGGCGGGGCGAAAAGGCGCAAAGAGTCTGTCGATTCCCTCCAGCGAGCGACCGCTGACAAAAGCCAGCGCGCCGGACAGCCGATGGGTCAGGCGCTCCAGGGCGCGCGACAGATCGTGCGGCACCTTAACCCGGTCCGGCGTCCGCGCCAGGTCCAGAAGAGTTCCATCAATGTCCAAAAAAAGGGCCGTGCTTCCACTGACCGGCGGCATCATCCAGGTTTCCCAACAGCTTTCAGCGCCCGTATTTCACAACGGCAAAATAAAATGGGGCTTCTATCAATGGGATTGAAACGCCCAGCGGGCGCAAGGAGTTCCCGAATTGCCTGCCTAGCTTTTGAAACGGGACCAGGCGAAAGCCCCGCCTTCCATGCCCGCATCATTGGAAACCAGTGTCACATTGGCGGGCAGCTTGATATTAACGCAGCGGGAATTGCCGCCGCCCAGATAAAGACGGTCATAGGAAAACACCGTCTCCAGCACGCCGACCAATTTCTTAATCCGCCTGTTCCAGCGGCGATCGCCGATCTTGCGGCGGGTTTTGTCGCCCAAGTAACCATCGAAATCATCCTTGCTGCGCATCACCAAATGCGCCAAGTCCATGTGCGGCATCAATTCGCCGTCGCGAAACCAGGCCGTGCCAAAGCCGGTGCCCAGGGTGCAGACCAGTTCCAGCCCCTTGCCACGGATAGCCGCCAGTCCCTGCACATCGGCGTCGTTGAGCACCTTGACCGGCACGCCCAGCTTCTTGCGCAGCACCGCGGTCAGGGGAAAGTTTTTCCAATCCTGCGTGCCGAAAGACGGCGCGCCGATCACCTTGCCATTCTTGATCACGCCGGGAAAACCGATCGTGACATGATCGAACGCTCCCAAAGTCGCCGCCAGTCCGGTCAAGACTTTGACCATTTGCGCGGGCTTGCGCTGCTCGGGCGTCTTAATCCGCACCCGTTCCGCCAGATATTTTCCGTGCGGCGAAATCACCGCCGCCTTCACGCCGGTGCCGCCCACATCGATGCAGAGAATGCGTTTTGGGACGCCTGTTTTCTTAATATGATTTTTAGAAGCCATAACCCTGATCGTCTTCTCCCGCC
This sequence comes from Rhizomicrobium sp., assembly GCA_035281345.1. Classification (GTDB taxonomy): domain Bacteria; phylum Pseudomonadota; class Alphaproteobacteria; order Micropepsales; family Micropepsaceae; genus Rhizomicrobium. Next base: position 2,058 of record DATEEB010000314.1, read on the forward strand.
GCCGCCCTGTCCACCAGCCACAACACCTCGCCTTGCGGTTTGATCCCGCCCGCGGGCCCGATGCCTGCGCGCGCCTGGGCCAGGGCATCGCGCTTGCCCGCGCCGCTGACCAAAAACACGATCAATGCACTGGATTCCAGCGCGGGATAGGTCAGGGTGATGCGGGGCTCGGAACGTCCTTTCGGCACCATAGCCGCCCATCGTTCACGTTCCTGAAGCACCGGCTGGCCGGGCAGCAAGGACGCGGTGTGACCGTCATCGCCCAGACCCAGCAAAGTCAAATGAAACAACGGCACCCCGGACTCCAAGGTGCCCGCGCCATATTGCTGGCGCAGGGTCTCATCATAGCGGTCCGCGGCGCTCTGCGGCGTGCCGTCGGTGGGAATGGCCAGCACTTTGCGCGGATTGACAAAGCTGGAGGCCAGCAGCGTCTCGCGCACCATCCGATAATTGGAATCTTTGTGGTCGGGCGGCACGAAACGTTCGTCGCTG
>DATEEB010000315.1:0-4432 GCA_035281345.1 Rhizomicrobium sp.
TACGAGCATGTGCCGCCGGAATCGGTGGGCAACAAGCGCGCCATGCCGGTTTCGGCGCAATCGGGCCGCGCCAATGTGGCGCTCAACCTGGCGCAAGACGGCAACAAGCCCGATCTGGCGCGCCTGCTGCAGGACGTCAAGCGCCTGGAATTCGAAGGCTATAGCTATGACGATGCGGCGGCGTCCTTTGAACTCTTGGCGCTGCGGCAGGAAAAAAAGCTGCCGCGCTATTTCACGGTGGAACAGTTCAGCGTCACGGTGGAAAGCCTGCGCGATGAGTCCGATCGACTGACATCGGCCTCCAAGGCGGTGGTGGAGCTGGTGGTGGCCGGGGAAAAAATCCGCAACATGGGGACCGGCAACGGTCCGGTGAATGCGCTGGACGCGGCGCTGCGCAAGGACCTGGGCAAATATTCGCCCTTCCTGGCCGATCTCAGATTGGTGGATTATAAAGTGCGTATCCTCACCAGCGGCACCGAGGCGGTGACCCGTGTCACGGTGGAATCGGCCGACGGCAAAGGCGAACGCTGGTCCACCGTGGGCGTGTCGGAGAATATCGTGGATGCGTCCTTCGAGGCGCTGACCGATTCCATCATCTACAAATTGTACCGCGACAAAGCGGCGATTTAGGCGCGCCGTGGCGCATTCGCGCCTACGCTGTCGCTAGAGTCGGTTGTGATCGAATTGACCCGAACTTGTCATCCCGGAAGCCGCGTAGCGGCTATCCGGGATCCATCGTGCCGCTTGCAAGATGGATCCCGGCTCGGCGCGATGCTGGCGCATCGCTTGGCCGGGATGACAAGCTGGGTTTGATCCAATCAAAAAACAATTCACTCTAGGCGCCCCTCCAAAATCTCCAGCGCCGCTTGTGGCCCGTCGGCCAGGTAATAGAGTTTGAGGATCGTGTGTTTGGCGAACCCCTTTTCCACCGTCGCATGCAGCATGGCGTCCAGGGCGTCGAAATAACCGTTTACATTGACGACGATGATGGGTTTGGCATGCACGCCCAGTTGCGCCTCGACCGCCACTTCGAAAAATTCATCGAAGGTGCCAAGGCCCCCGGGCAGCACGATGAAGGCATCCGACATCTGCAGCATCAGGGCTTTGCGCTCCTGCATGTGCGGGGTGACGATCAATTTTTCCTGGGATGAAACTTCCGGCTCCAACGCCTGCAGGAAACCGGGCATAATGCCTTGGATTTTCTGGCCGCCGTCCAGCACCGCCCTGGCGACGGTGCCCATCAGCCCCAGCCCGCCGCCGCCGAACACCAGGGAATAGCCCATTTGGGCGATGCCATCGCCGATGGTCTGCGCCGCCTCGCGGAACGCGGAATCGTTGCCAAAAGAGGAACCGCAGAAAACGCAGATCGCGGGAATCTTCTTGACGTCCTTTGGGATATCGGACTTGTCCATGCTGCCAACAGGGTTGCGCGAACGCGCGCACCTTCTTAAATCATGGTCTTCCTAAACGGGTTCGCCCCCCGCGCCAATGGAGAAAAAATGCCGCGCTGGCTGTTGATTTTGGGAGCCGTGGCTCTGATCGCGCTGATTGCGGGATTTGTCACATTCGGCGGCGGGGATATGGGGCGGTGATGGCGCATCCCGTGGAAGAGGGCAGCGGCGCGCCCTCCTTTAAACCTTTGTGGCGGTTGATGCCCTATCTGTGGCCCAAAGGCCGCCCCGATCTGAAGGCGCGGGTTCTGGTTTCCGTCATATTTCTGATCCTGGCCACGGGATTCACCAGCGTCTCGCCTCTGATCTATGGCTGGACGGTGGACCAGTTGCGCCCAACGCCCGCCAACATCGCGCTGGGCACGGTGATGGCCCTGATCGCCGCTTACATGACCTCGCGCGTCCTGTTGCAGGCTTTCGCACAACTGCGCGATGGCGTTTTCGCAAAAGTGCAATACCACGCCATGCGCGAAGTGGCGGTGGAAACCTTCGCCCATGTCCATACCTTGTCGATGCGGTTCCACCTGGAGCGCAAGACCGGCGGGCTTTCGCGGGTGATTGAGCGCGGCACCAAGGGCATCGACACCTTGTTGTCCTTCGCGCTGTTTTCGATCTTTCCCACCATCCTGCTGATGCTGTTCTACAGCATCATCCTCTGGGTGGAGCTGAATGTCTGGGTGGCCTTGTCCACCATCGTGATGGTGGTGGCGTATACGTGGTTCACGTTTTGGATCACCCGCTGGCGTATTCAGTTCCGCCGCGAGATGAACCAGAGCGACACCGACGCCAACACCAAGGCGGTGGACAGTCTGCTGAATTTCGAGACGGTCAAGTATTTCAACAATGAAAGGCACGAAACGCGCCGTTTCGATGTTTCGATGGAGAAATATGCCGGGGCCTCCATCCAGTCGCAGATCTCGCTTTCCATCCTCAATACCGGCCAGGCCACCATCATGGCGCTGGGACTGGGGGCGGTGATGGGGCTGACCGCTTGGGGCATCGCGCACGGACAATTTTCCATCGGCCTGTTCGTGGCCGGCAACGCTATCTTGATCCAGCTCTACCAACCGCTGAATCTGTTGGGCACGGTCTATCGCGAGATCACCCAAGGGTTGGTGGACATGGAGGCCATGTTCCGCCTGCTCCACCAGCCCCGGGAGGTAAAGGACAGACCGGATGCCAAACCGCTGATCGTGTCGGGCGGCGAAATCCGCTTCCAGGATGTGGTGTTCGCCTATGATGCGGAACGGGTGGTGCTCAAGGGCATCAGCTTCACCGTGCCCGCCGGCAAGACCGTGGCGATCGTGGGACCATCGGGAGCGGGCAAGTCCACCATCAGCCGCATTCTCTATCGCTTCTATGACATCAAGAGCGGGCGGGTGACGATTGACGGCCAGGACATCCGCGACGTGACCCAGGAATCGCTGCGCGGCATCATCGGCATCGTGCCGCAGGATACGGTGCTGTTCAACGATACGGTCAAGTACAACATCGCCTATGGCCGCATCGGCGCCAATGAGTCCGACATCAAGGAGGCGGCGCGCCTGGCGCAAATCGACAAGTTCATCACCTTGTTGCCGATGGGCTATGATTCCATGGTGGGCGAGCGGGGCCTGAAATTGTCAGGCGGCGAGAAGCAGCGCGTCGCCATCGCCCGCACCATTCTGAAAAATCCGCCTATTCTTTTGTTGGACGAGGCCACCAGCGCGCTGGATACCGGCACCGAACGGGAAATCCAAAGCGCGCTGAATGAAGTATCGCGCAACCGCACCTCGCTGGTGATCGCGCATCGTCTGTCCACCGTGGTGGATGCCGATGAGATATTGGTTTTGGATCATGGCCAGATTGTCGAGCGCGGACGCCATTCCCAGCTTCTGGCCCAGAACGGCCATTATGCGTCCATGTGGAACAAGCAGCGCGAAGCCGCGGCGGCGCGCGAAAAATTAAAAGAGGTCGAAAACGATCCCGACGTAGCGCCCAGCATTGCCAAGGCCACGCCAGTCTAGGCGGCGTTATCGTTCGCGCAACTGGGTTTGAATATCCGCTTGGTTGAAGCCGGATTCTTCGCCAGCTTGTTTTCCGGTCGGATGGGCCGTGGCGCGAGGTTTCCGCCGCAATTGGGACATTTCCCGCCCAGCCGCGTCTCCACACAGTCACGACAGAAGGTGCACTCATAGGTGCAGATCATGGCGTCCGTCGCACCGGGCGGCAGATCCTTGTCGCAGCATTCGCAATTGGGCCGAAGCTCAAGCATTAAATATTCCACCGTAAGCGCGAGGAATTTTGGGGCGTGAGCAGGAGCGCCGAGCGAGGTGTACTGAAAACGTACATGAGCGAAGGCGCGACGAACTCACGACCCAAAAGGACCGCGCGATCAGATAATCTCTACGCGGTCGACTTCCACGCCCTTGTTGCCTTGGCGCGTCGAATAACGAATGCGTTGATCGGGCTCCACCGCCTGCACCCCGGAACGCCGAAGCGCGCTGGCATGCAGATAGATGTCGCCGCTGCCGCTGTCGGGCATCACAAAGCCGAAGCCCTTTTGGTCGTTGAAGAACTTGACCTTACCTTCGACCATCGGGCCGGAGGGGCCGCTGTCGCGGTGATGGCCGCCGCCGCCGAAACGGTCTCCGCCGCCGAAGCGGTCGCCCCCGCCGAACCGATCTCCGCCTCCGAAATCACGCCGCGGTCCTCTGGCAGGCGCTTCGGCCGTCGAGGTATCGACGCTGTGAACGCTGACCACCTGCAAGCCGCGAGCGCTATCAGCCAGATCGCACACAATCGTCGTGCCCGGGGGCACGTCGCTATGCCCGGTCGCCTGCAGCGCGGATGCGTGACAAAAGGCGTCGCCGCCATTGTCCAGAGTGATGAAACCGTAGCCCTTGGTGGCGTTAAACCACTTCACCTTGCCCTTCGCAGAGGCCTGCGAAATAGGCTTGTCATTGCCGTATGCCATTGTGACCGACGAAATGCCCCATGCC
>DATEEB010000316.1:0-6157 GCA_035281345.1 Rhizomicrobium sp.
TTATGACGAATATTTTTCCGTCGCGGACCTTCCGGCGGAATTTTATCTCGATACGGTGGGCAAGGTATTTCAGGAACATCATCTGGCGCGGGGCATCTATACCTACCGCAACCGCAAGGTGGATCCCCGCGCCATCCGCAAAACGTCTTTGCTGACGGTGGAAGGCGAGCGCGACGATATTTGCGGCCTGGGCCAAACCCTGGCGGCGCAAGACCTGTGTCCCAACATCAAGCCGTTCCGCAAGAAGCACTATGTCCAAGCCGGCGCCGGCCATTATGGCGTGTTCTCCGGCACGCGCTGGCAAACTCTGATCTATCCAGTCGTTCGCAATACCATCCTCGTATCCGAATAGCTATTTGAGCGTGGCGTTCAATATCCAAGCCAGGCGCACGCCCGCCTTGCTGAGTTGCATGCGGGTCACCGGTGCCATCCGCGCAGCATAGTCGCGCGGCAGCCTGACCTCGCGCCGCCCCTGAAGCGGCGGATAGATGCGGTCGCGGGCGATAATGTGGGCCTCGTTGGCCCATTGGACGGGAGTGCCGGACTGCCAAGCCTTGCGCGCGGCCGGCGTCACCGAACCTCGCAACGCCGCCGCGACCCTGGCCGCGTCAAAGCCTAACGCCTCCACCACTTCGGCGTCCCAGACACGATGCAGATTGATCCATTGACGGCCCAACCGGGCCCGTACCCGGTTGCCGCCCTTGTCGTTGTTGTTCGCGGCATGCAGCGGCTGATGCACATCGCCGGCCAGATGGATTAAAAAGCGCAAGGCGTCGGCGCGGGCGCGATCGGACCTTTTGGGGTCCGCCAAAATGCGCCGCTGATCTTCGATCTGCGCCACCACACAGGCGCGGCCTTCGCAGTCGCGCAAGGCGTCATAGCCCGCCGCCTGCAGCGGAATGTCCACATAATGCCAAGGCCCGGTTTGCGGCCTTGCATCGCGGATTTCATCGGCCCAGTTGGCCTCATGCACCAACATCGTGCCGCTGCCCAAAAGGCGCGTGACCTCTACCCGCGCCGCCGGTGAGAGATCGGCCAAGGCCATCAGAGCCACCACTTCGTGACCTTCCACGCCCCAGGCTTGCGCTTTGAGCGGTGTCAACATCAGGAAGCCAAGCGCCAAGGCCCAGGGGAAATAATGTCTAAAATGCAATGAGAACAATCCCTTGATAAGAATTTTGCGGTTGACCAATTAAGGTTGATGACGGTTATATGCCATTGGTCGCATGCCGGGGATGGGCGGCGGCACAGAACTGGGCTGGTACGGGCGGGCGAAAGTCGGGGGACCGGGGCTCACCCGCATTTTGCAAAAGTAGATGGAGCCGTTTTGAATCCCGACGACCGCCCGAACAGATTCGGCATCGCCGCCTTGCGGCATAGCTGGAATGGCGCGACCGCCGCGCTGGCCACCACCGATGGCCGCTGGGCCCTGGTCTCCACTTCCATGACCGCCTTGGTGGCGGGCGCCATCGCCTGGATGGCGGTTGGCACCATGCCCGTCACTCGTCCGATGGTGGCGCCGGGCCGCTCCTCCCTGCCCTATGCGTTGTTCATGAAATTGATCCGTGCCAGTGAACCCTTGGAAGCGGCGGACAATGCCGACCATGCCAATGCCAACCCCGGCGTGGAGAGCCGCACCGTGACCTTGGACGCGGGCGATACGCTGGCCGGGATGCTGGAAGATGTCGGCATATCGGCGCAAGACGCCAATGCCGTGGTCGCCGCCATGGGCAAGGATTTCGATCCGCGCGCGCTCAAGGCCGGACAAAGCTTCGACCTCACTTATTCCATCGCCACGATCGATGCGACCGGCACGGGCCAGCAGGCCCCGGGGGCGCCGCGCACCACCACGGTCATCGTCAACAACAAGCCGGTGGTGGTTCCCTTGGATGCGGGCGCCGAGGATGACGCCGGCGCCACCGAGGAAAATTCGCAAGCTATTTCGCGGCTCTTGTCCCTGTATTTCTCGCCCTCCATCGAGCAGGAAATCACCGTCACCCGCACCACCGAGGGCGGCTACACCGCCCAGTTGGAAAAGAAGCAATTGCAGGCGCACCGCCACCGCGCCGGCGGCGCCATCGATTCAAGCCTGTATCTCGCCGCCATGCAGGCGGGCATTCCCGCCGATGTGGTGGTCGATATGATCCGCATGTTCTCCTACAAGGTGGATTTTCAGCGCGACCTGCATCCCGGCGACAAGTTCGAAGTCTTTTACGATTACTACTACACGCCGGACGGGAAGCCGGCGAAATATGGCGCCATCAGCTATGCGATGATGACCTTGGACGGCAAAGACATTCCCATGTACCGCTTCCAAGCCGATCCCAACGAACCGGCGGAGTATTTCGACACCAAGGGCGAGAGTGCCAAAGGCCTTTTGATGAAGACGCCGGTGGATGGGGCGCGCATTTCGTCCGGCTTCGGTTCGCGCTTCCATCCGATCCTGGGCTATACTCGCATGCATAAGGGCGTGGATTTCGCGGTGCCGACCGGCACCCCGGTGATGGCGGCGGGATCCGGCAGCATCAAATTCATGGGCCGGGCCCGCGGCTATGGCAATTTCATCAAGCTCAACCACGCCAATGGCTATTCCACCGACTATGGCCATCTGTCGCGTTTTGCGCCCGGCATGCGCACCGGCGCGCGGGTACGCCAGGGCCAGGTGATCGCCTATAGCGGCATGAGCGGCATGGCGACGGGACCGCATCTGCACTACGAAACCCTGGTCAACAATGTCCAGGTCAATCCGCTGAAGATGAAAATCGCGCAAGGGCGGATGCTGTCCGGCAGGCTGCTCAAGACGTTTCAGGCGGAGCGGACACAGATCGACAAGATGGTCGCCGGCGCCCCGCTGGAGACCAAGGTCGCCGATGCTGCCACAGACCTGCGTCAGGCGAAGGCGAGATGATCCGCCATTAGGCGGATCATCTCGTCCTCGGCGAGGTTGGCGAAGCCAACCGAGGGAAGAGGGCCCAGCTTTTTTGCGAAAGAAATTGGATGGCCGGCTCGGAGGCCGGCCATGGAGAGGATAAGGGCAGCATCCGGATCATCTCAATCCAAAATGGCTCTAATATTCCGTCCGTGGGGGAGTGTCACCGGAATTCCTAGGCTTGCGCGGTGGCATGTCGGAATTTCTCACCGCCAAGTATCTATCAGTATGCTATGCTTTGAACTTAGCTTGGCCAGAAACAAAATAGGCAGGGGTGCCCATGTCTTCAAAAAGATCGCTGTGGGCGATTGCAATTGCTTGTGTGTTAGCCAATTGCGCAGCCCGGGGCCCTGCCTTCACTGATGCGCCGCCACCAGGCGCCAAGGCGCTGGTCTATATTTATCGCCAGCCAGGTTTCGTCATGAGCGGCCAGCCCGCTGGGTTCACTTTGGACGACAAGCCAGTCGTCACTTTGGATGCAGGCGGCTACTCTTTTCTTCATGTAGCGCCGGGGCGTTATGAGTTAAAGCAGTTTTGGCCTGCTGGCCAAAGCTTCAATAATCCATTCTTATGGAATCCAGACTTATCGGAAGATACTAAGCTCCCGCTGAATGTGACAGCGGGCGAGACCCGTTACTTCCGTATGGTCGCTTACATTCTTGGCAGCGGGCCTAACCGCGTTGATATCCGATGGCGTTTCACCGAGGTGCCAGACAGTATCGGACGTCAGGAAATCGTTCAGGAAAAATTCCAGCCCCAGGACAAGAACATGCCGGCGGAGTTCAGGCCGTGATTAATGGCTGCATCGGAGCGTTTGCTAAAACTTCAGCCACCCGGATGATGCCAGAGTATTTCATGGAAACGGTATACCTGCGATCGCAATGAACGCCACTCCAATTGAACTTGAATGCAAGAAGAAACCTAGCCAACCGCCACCACCGATCCAGCGGCAACAGGATTGGGTTCAGAGTAAGAATTGACGGCCCAGGATTGGGCGGTGCGTCAATTCAATGCCACGCCCGCCGGCGCTGCATCCGCCAACTCGTCGGCGGTGGCCGCGAATTCCTTCCCATTGACGGTCAGTCCGGTCTTGCTGGCGCTCACTTTCACGATTGCGCCATCGCCGATCTTGCCTTCCAGGATCATTTGGGCCAACGGGTCCTGCAAGCGGCGCTGGATCACCCGCTTCAAAGGGCGCGCGCCATAAACCGGATCGTAGCCGGCATTGCCCAGCCAATGGCGCGCCTTGTCGTCCAAACTGATCGCGATCTTGCGGTCGGCCAGCAACCTGTCCAAGCGGGAGATCTGGATGTCCACGATTTTATCCATATCGGCGCGGGTGAGGCGGTGGAACAGGATGATCTCGTCCAGCCGGTTGAGGAATTCGGGACGGAAATGCCCCCGCACCGCCTGCATGACCTGGGCGCGGTTGCGAGCGTTATCGCCGCCTTCCACCGACAGGAATTCGGTTCCCAGATTGGAGGTCAAGATGATCACGGTGTTGCGGAAATCCACGGTGCGGCCCTGGCCGTCGGTCAGGCGGCCGTCGTCCAGCACCTGCAGCAACACATTAAAGACATCGGCATGGGCCTTTTCGACTTCGTCGAACAGGATCACCTGATAGGGACGCCGGCGCACCGCTTCGGTCAGGACGCCGCCCTCCTCATAGCCGACATAGCCGGGCGGGGCGCCGATCAGCCGCGCCACTGCATGCTTTTCCATGAACTCGCTCATGTCGATCCGCACCATGGCGGTATCGTCGTCGAACAGAAACGCGGCCAGCGCCTTGGTGAGTTCGGTCTTGCCGACGCCGGTGGGGCCCAGGAAGAGAAAGCTGCCGATCGGGCGATTGGGATCCTGCAAGCCGGCGCGGGCGCGGCGCACCGCATTGGAAATGGCGCGCACCGCCGGGTCCTGACCGACCACGCGCCTTTCCAAATCCGCTTCCATGTGCAGCAGCTTTTCGCGCTCGCCTTCCAGCATCTTGTCCACCGGAATGCCGGTCCAGCGCGACACGATCTGGGCGATGTTCTCGGCGCTGACCGCTTCGGTGGCCAGGACATCGTCTTTTCTCTCTTCGATCGCCTTCAGCTTGCGCTCCAGCTCCGGGATCGTGCCATAGGTCAATTCGCCGGCGCGGGCGAAATCGCCCTTGCGCTGGGCCACTTCCACCTCGCTGCGGGCGGTGTCCAGTTTTTCCTTGAGCGATTGCACATCGGCGACGGATTTTTTTTCTTCCAGCCATTTGGCGCCCAGCGTGGCGGATTGCTCCTCCAACTCGCCCAATTCTTTTTCCAGGGCTATCAGGCGGTCCCTGGAGGCCTTGTCGGTTTCTTTCTTCAGAGCCTCGCGCTCGATCTTGAGTTGGATGATGCGGCGGTCAAGCTCGTCCAGTTTTTCCGGCTTGGAATCGATCTGCATGCGCAGCCGCGAGCCCGCCTCGTCCATCAGATCGATGGCCTTGTCGGGCAAGAAACGGTCGGTGATATAGCGGTGCGACAGGGTCGCCGCCGCCACAATGGCGGAATCGGTAATGCGCACGCCGTGATGCAGTTCGTATTTCTCCTTCAACCCGCGCAGGATGGAAATCGTGTCTTCCACCGTGGGCTCGTTGACGAACACGGCCTGGAAGCGCCGCGCCAGGGCCGCATCCTTTTCCACATATTTGCGGTATTCGTCGAGCGTTGTGGCGCCCACGCAGTGCAGCTCGCCGCGCGCCAGGGCCGGCTTGATCAAGTTCGAAGCGTCCATCGCGCCATCGGCTTTTCCGGCGCCCACCAGCGTGTGCATCTCGTCGATGAACAGGATGATCTCGCCGTTTGCCCCGGTGACCTCGTTCAGCACCGCTTTCAGCCGCTCCTCGAAGTCGCCGCGGAACTTGGCGCCCGCAATGAGTGCGCCCATGTCCAGGGCCATCAATTTGCGGTCGCGCAGACTTTCGGGCACGTCGCCATTGACGATGCGCAACGCCAGGCCTTCGGCAATGGCGGTCTTGCCCACGCCCGGCTCGCCGATCAACACCGGATTGTTCTTGGTGCGGCGGGAGAGAACCTGAATGGTGCGGCGGATCTCTTCGTCGCGGCCGATCACCGGGTCCAGCTTGCCGCTGCGGGCAATCTCGGTCAGGTCCCGGGCATATTTCTTCAGCGCGTCATAAGCGTTTTCGGCGGTGGCGCTATCGGCGGTGCGGCCCTTGCGCAGGTCGGCGATGGCGCTGTTGAGCCCCTG
>DATEEB010000317.1:0-2536 GCA_035281345.1 Rhizomicrobium sp.
CCTCTCCCCCCTTGGGGGAGAGGGTCAGGGTGAGGGGGATATCTCCGCAGCCCCATCCTTTTACAATTTGCGCGCTGCGTCGCCCCCTCACCCCAACCCTCTCCCCCGCTGCGCGGGGGCGAGGGAGGAGATCGCCATGGAGATGATTGATCCTTTTGTTTTCCGTCTATCGATTTTCGTGCTGGCGATCTTTGTCGGCTATTTCGTGGTCTGGGGCGTGACGCCCGCGCTGCACACCCCCTTGATGGCGGTGACCAACGCGATTTCCTCGGTGATCGTGGTCGGTGCCCTGATCGCGGTGGCCGTGCCGGTGATCGGCGCGGAATCCTGGACCTCCAAGGGATTGGGTTTTGTCGCCCTGGCGCTGGCGAGCGTGAATATCTTCGGCGGCTTCCTGGTCACCGCGCGCATGCTGGCGATGTACAAGAAGAAAGATAAGAAATGAGCGGCCCACGCTCCAAAGTGGGCATGACGGTTGCGGCAACCGCTGTGGCAGTGTTTTTTGGTTCTGTCGCGGCAAAGGCGCAGGAACGCTCCGTCAGCAACGTTCCCTATTTTCCATTGCGTGCAGATGCGTCTGTCGTGGCGGAGCAGGCCAGCCTTCAAAATGGGGCGGTTCTTTACCAACAAGTCTTGCATCCAGTTGCGGGTATTCGCATCACCGCTCCTGTCGCCCTTCATCATGCGGCGGGCGCGCTGATGGGAGGCAATCTCAACATCACCGTGCCTGCGGGAACGGTTTTCCTTTCAACCATTTTTGAAAAAAATCTTTATTTCTGTTCCGCTCAGGCGTTGCAAAATTCTTTCCTGTGGGGCGTGGTCGAGGTAGGTGTTTGTCTGCGGGATAGCGATGGAAATGGTGTCGCCGACCAGCAGGTCGTTCTCAAGAACGATCTTGGGAGAATCGGGGCCGAGAGACTTCGGAATATTTTCGAGCTGTTCGGCGAGCAGAAAGATGTCCCCGTCACACCAGTTTCCATCACATATGAGAAAATCCCCGCCCAAAGCCTGCCTGCGCTGGATTTGAAAATGTCGGTTGGACCCTCTGGAGGGTTATTTCGCCGATCCCGTGGGGTGGTTGTTTTGCAGATATGTGTTCCTCCCGAAATATCGACGGTCCCGAAAGATGGGGTTCGGTGTGCCTATATAGATTGGAAGGAAACTGATGTCGTCGATACGATTTCCGGCACAATCGCAAACGGCACGGTCCAATTCGACAAGGATGTGGCGGAGGTGAAGTGGGGACCGGTGACACTTCTGCTTCAGCGGCAGGCCGGTGAGATGGTGTCAGTGAAGAACACCAGGGTACTTCCTTCCGGTGTGATGGGCCTCATCGGGACAGGCACGCTTGAAGACACTGGGCAGGGAGTTGCCGTGGTGAGTTTTATGTCACTGCCGCCAGTTCCTGCGCTGGCAGAGATTGGGGAAATCAGATGAAGGCCGATATTGCCGCCCTGCTTTATCTCGTCGCCGGTTCGCTTTTCATCCTGGCGCTGAAAGGCCTGTCGTCGCCCGCCTCCAGCCGTGCGGGCAACCGCAACGGCATGATCGGCATGACCATCGCGGTCCTGACCACGCTGTGGATTTCGGGCGTCAGCGATCTTCTGACCTGGGCGCTGGTGATCGGGGGCCTTAGCATCGGCGGCATCATCGGCGCGGTGATGGCCAAGCGCATCGCCATGACCAACATGCCCCAGCTGGTGGCGGCGTTCCACAGCCTGGTCGGCCTGGCGGCGGTGTTGACCGCCGGCGCGGCGCTTTATTCGCCGGAAGCCTTCGGCATCGGAATGGCCGGCGCCATCCATGCCCAAAGCCTGATCGAAATGAGCCTGGGCGTCGCCATCGGCGCCATCACCTTCTCGGGCTCGGTCATTGCCTTCGCCAAGCTGAACGGCAATATGGGCGGCGCCCCCATTCTGCTACCCGCGCGCCATCTGCTGAACTTGGGTGTCTTCCTGGTCATCATCGCCCTGGTTGCGTGGTTCACCATGGACCAGTCCCACTGGATGTTCTGGGCCATTACCGCGCTGTCGCTGCTGTTCGGCGTAACCCTGATCATCCCTATCGGCGGCGCCGACATGCCGGTGGTGGTTTCGATGCTCAATTCCTATTCGGGCTGGGCCGCCGCCGCCTTGGGCTTCACCCTGGAAAACAGCGCCCTGATCATCACCGGCGCGCTGGTGGGTTCATCGGGCGCCATCCTGTCCTACATCATGTGCAAGGGCATGAATCGCAGCTTTGTCAGTGTCATTGCGGGCGGCTTCGGCGGTGAGACTGGCGGGGCCAAGGGGCCGGCCGAAACCCGCCCCGTCAAACAAGGCTCGTCCGACGACGCCGCCTTCATCATGAAGAATGCGGCGTCCGTCATCATCGTGCCGGGTTACGGCATGGCGGTGGCCCAGGCCCAGCATGCGGTGCGCGAAATGGCCGACAAGCTGAAGAAGGAAGGCGTCAAGGTTTCTTATGCCATCCATCCGGTGGCCGGCCGCATGCCCGGCCATATGAACGTGCTGTTGGCCGAAGCCAATGTGCCTTA
>DATEEB010000318.1:0-13541 GCA_035281345.1 Rhizomicrobium sp.
TTCAATGTCATGGCGCATGCCGCGGCCTGGCCGTCAGCGTCCACCGCCGCAAAGCCGGTCGAACCCAGATCGCCCGGCACCCCCGGCGTACCAAAGGCCGCCAGCGACTGCTGAACCGCGGCCGCCGTCATGGCTTGAACATTGCGCGCGTTGCCGCGAGAAAGACTGTTCACCAAGGATGCGCTGAACGTGCCCGCGCCGGTTTGTGCGCCGGGCAGCCAGGTCACCAAGCCTCCCATATTGTGAGACCGCGCCGCGCCTTGACGGGCGGTGACGGCCGCCAATTCTTCCGCCGTGAGCGCGCCGCCCTGGGCATTGGAATAGGCCACGAGCCTGGCAGCCACCGCGCCCTTGTAAAAAACCTCTGCGCCGCTCCGGCGGACTTCGCTCAGCGTTTGGCCCAGCGCCAGGTTTTTCACTTCCGCGCCCGCGGCGCGCGGCTGTCCGGTTTCATCCAAAAACTGCGCTGCCAGCGCCGCGTCCAAGCGAATGATATTCTGCGCCGCCGCAAGGCGCACCGCCAGCGCTTGGGAAACCGGAAAACCGGTCGCGGCATAGGCCTCGCCCGGCGCCACCGCACGCTGCCACGGCAAAGCGCCATACAGCCGGTGCATGGCGGCAAAGCCCGCCACGGCACCGGGCAAGGCATATGCGCCGGCGCGCCGGGGCGCTTTGGTGAGAAAATCGAATTCCACCACCCGGCCGCCCGGTTCGCTGACCAGGCAGATGCCGCCGCCGCCCAAACCCGCCGCCACCGGATAGGTCGCTGCCAAAGTGAAAAAGATGGTGGTCACAGTGTCCACCGCATTGCCTTGCGCCGCCAACGCCGCCGCCCCGGCGCGCGCCGCCAAAGGTTCGTCGGCCACCACAATGCCATGGTGGCGCGCCTGGCTTTCTTCGCTGGCCGTATAGGTGCGCGGAACATCGTCGGCCAGGCCCAGCGTGGCCGCGGTATGGTCGCCAAGCGATTGGAAGGTTCGGCAGCCGCCCAGCAAGAAAACGGGCGCCGCAAAGAGGGCGATAAGACGTTTGCACAGCATGAAAGAGGCGTAATCCTTTGAAGCCAGCCGTCCCCCTTATGCCTGAGGTCGGGCGTCTGCGCTACAGTTTGACCTTGCGCGCCCATCCCCATAGGTTCGCCCTCCAAGGGGATTGGGCGGGGTAGTGGGAGTATCGGGCTTGTCGCTAAAACCGCCGGATTCCCTGGCTCATGCGGCTCACTGCGCTGTCGCGCGCCGCGTTGCGCCGCTTCGCAAACTTACGTTCGCGGCCGGCTTTGCGGCAGCCTTCCTGATCCAAGCCTTGCCGGGCTCAACCTCTGCTTGGGCCCAAGGCATCAGCCTTTTGCGGGACACCGAAACCGAGGAAATGCTGCGCAGCTATGAGACGCCCTTGGCCCGCGCCGCGGGCCTGGATCCGGTGCCGCGCGTCTGGCTGGTGGGCGGCAACGAGATCAACGCCTTCGTGACCTACGGCGATCCCGGCGAGAATATGTTCATTTTCTCCGGCATCATTTTGTCGATGAAAGCACCCAATGAACTGATCGGAGTGATGGCGCACGAAACCGCGCATATTTCGGCGGGCCATTTGTCGCGCGGCATGTATGCGATGAAAAAGGCCACAATCCCGATGCTGCTGTCGCTGGTGGCGGGCATCGGCGCCATGATCGCGGGCGCGGGCGAAGCCGGCATGGCGATCATGGGCGTGGGCCAGGCCTTTGCCGCCGGCCAGATGGCGGCCTTCACCCGGGTGCAGGAATCCACCGCCGACCAGATCGCCGCCAAGCTGCTTTTGGCCACCCATCAATCGCCGATGGGCATGTATCGCACCTTCCAGCGCTTCGCCAATGACGAAGCCATGAGCGCCTACAGAATCGACAAGTTCGCGGTGACCCATCCATCCGGCCAGGATCGCGTCTTCGATCTCAACATGGCGGTGGAATCCTCGCCCTATCGCGAGGTGAAGGATTCACCCGAAGTGATGCACACCTTCCAGATGGTTCAGGCCAAGTTGGCCGGCTTTGTCCTGCCGGTGAAAGACGCCCTCACCCGCTATCCGGAATCCGACACCAGCGGGCCGGCGCGCTATGCCCATGCCATGGTCTATATGCGCCAACCCAATTTTCAGAAGGCCATGGCCGCGGTGAGCAGCCTGATCGCGGAAGAACCCAACAATCCCTATTTCTATGAGGCGCGCGGTCAGATTTATGTCAGTATGGCCAAGCCCGCCTTGGCGATCGCCGATTACCAGAAGTCGGTGAATTTGCGTCCCCGCGCGCCGCAGCTGCGCGTGGCTTTGGCCACGGCCCAGCTTGCCACCGACGACCCCGCCTTGGCGCCGGCCGCGCTGCAAAATCTCAAGGCCGCCAGCCTGGCGGAAGCGGACGATCCCTTCACCTGGTATCAAACCGCCAGGGCCTATAGCGCGTTGAACAATGAACCGATGGCCAATCTCGCCACCGCCGAGCTTTGGTACAATGCCGGTGACATGAAGAAAGCCTTGATCTTTAGCACCCGCGCGCGCGGCAAGCTGCCCCAAGGCGGCGCGGATTGGCAGCGGGCGAGCGACATTGTCGGCGCCGCCGGCCCCTTGGCGGCACAACAGCGGAGATAGAATGCGCACCTTTACGATCACTTTGGCCGGAGCGGTCGGCGGCGCGATGCTGGCCGTCGCCATCATTCTGGTCATGGCCCAAAAAGGGCTGTTGCCGATCAATGACCGGCAGATGCAGACCTATTTGCTGCA
Organism: Rhizomicrobium sp.; assembly: GCA_035281345.1. Classification (GTDB taxonomy): domain Bacteria; phylum Pseudomonadota; class Alphaproteobacteria; order Micropepsales; family Micropepsaceae; genus Rhizomicrobium. Next base: position 2,746 of record DATEEB010000318.1, read on the forward strand.
GCATCCCGAACTGGCGCCCGCCATGCTGGGCCAGGCCCAAGTCAAGGCCGATGAGCAGGAGCGTGCCGCGCAAGCCCAGGCCATGCGCAAGATCGGCCAGGCCGCCTTGTTCGATTCCAGGATCGCTTTTGTCACCGGGCCGGTGAACGCCAAAAAGACGCTGGTGGAATTCTACGACTATGATTGTCCCTATTGCCGCGCCTCGGTCCCGGCGGTGAAGAAATTCTACCAAGCCAACAAGGACAAGGTCCGCTTTTCTCTCATCGAGTTTCCTATAAAGGAATTGCATGGCGACAGCGCGATGCGGACCGCCAAGGCTTCGCTCGCGGCGCGGCGTCAACCGGACCGCTATATGGATTTTCATTTCGCGTTGCTCAGCCAGGAAGGCGCCATTTCGGAAGACACGATCTATACCGAAGCCGCCAAGGCCGGGATGGACGTGGGTAAGCTCAAAGCCGATATGGCCGATCCGGCGCTGGACAAGGCGCTGGAGGCCAGCATCGCGCTGGCGCGCAAGTTGGGCGTGGACGGCACGCCGACCTTTGTGATCAACGGCAGATTCCGCCCCGGCGCGCTGGACGACGAGACGCTGGCCCGCGAGATGAAGAGTTAGCTTTCCTCATTCGTCATGGCCCGGCTTGTCCGGGCCATCCATAACCCTCTCACCGTATGGATGGCCCGCATAAAGCGGGCCATGACGAACAAGCCTAAATCAACCCGCTCAGCGGACTCGACGGATCCGCATAAGCCTTCTTCGGCATCCGCCCCGCCAGCCAGGCAAGACGCCCCGCCTCCACCGCGAGTTTCATGGCGGCGGCCATCCTCACCGGGTCCTTGGCATGGGCAATACCGGTGTTGGAGATCACCGCATCGCAGCCCAATTCCATCGCCACCGCCGCATCCGAGGCGGTGCCGATCCCCGCATCCACGATCACCGGCACCTTGGCATCTTCGATGATCATACGGATGTTCACGGTGGCCTGGATACCCATGCCCGAGCCGATGGGCGAGGCCAAGGGCATGATCGCCACCGCGCCCACATCCTCCAGCCGCTTGGCCATCAAGGGATCGTCGCTGCAATAGACCATCACCTGGAAGCCGTCCTTGGACAGCATCTCGGTGGCGCGCAGGGTCTCGATCATATCGGGATAGAGCAGCTTCTTTTCGCCCAGCACTTCCAGCTTGACCAGCGACCAGCCGCCCGCCTCGCGCGCCAGCCGCAAAGTGCGCACCGCATCCTCGCCGGTGTAGCAGCCCGCCGTATTGGGCAAATAAGTGACTTTCTTAGGATCCATGAAATCCACCAGCTTGGGCTGGCTGGGATCGGTCAGGTTCACGCGGCGCACCGCCACGGTGACGATCTCGGCGCCGGACGCTTCCAGCGCCGCAGCATTCTCGGCATAGCTTTTATATTTGCCGGTGCCGATGATCAGGCGGGATTGGAAGGTCTTGCCCGCCAGCACGAATGGTTTGTCGAGCCGCGGCACATCCACCGGCGCGTTGCCGCCGCCGATGAAATGCACAATCTCCAGCCGGTCGCCCTCAGCCAGCGCCACCTGGCCATAGGTGGAGCGCGGCACGATCTGAAGATTGCGCTCGACCGCGATCTTGGCGGGGTCCAACCCCAAGCTCTCGAGCAGCCCGCGCACACTTGTGGGCTGGTCCAGCCGCCGCGCCTCGCCATTCAGGGTGATTTCAACTGCCATGACGCCTGTACCTTAAGCATTTCCGTATCTGTTGGGATCAGATTATAAGGCTTGAATCAGCTTTACCCACGGAAAGTCTATGGCAAAAAAATCCAAACAATCCAAGACCTTACCGATATATATCCTCAACGGGCCGAACCTCAATCTGTTGGGGACGCGCGAACCACAGGTCTATGGCACCACCACCCTGCCACAGATCGAGAAGATGTGCGCCGACCAGGCCAAGGGTCACGGCCTTTCCATCGTCTTCCGCCAGTCCAACCGCGAAGGCGAAATCGTCGATCATCTGCAAGAGGCCCGCACCTCGGGCTGCGCGGTGATTATCAATCCCGCCGGCTATAGCCATACTTCCATCGCCATTCTCGATGCCATCCAGGCATTGGAAATTCCCGTGATCGAAGTGCATCTGTCGAACATTCACAGACGCGAGCCCTATCGCAACCATTCCTATGTGTCAAAAGGCGCCACCGGCATTATCATGGGCCTGGGCGCGCAAGGCTATCTGCGCGCGGTGGACGCGGTCGCCGAAATTCTCTCTTCCAAAAGCAGGTCGAAATGAGCGCCAAAGGCGACAACAATAAGGGCGACAAGCCGCAAGCCAAAACCGACGCCAAGCCGGGCATCGATTCCGCCGCGATCCGCGAACTGGCCGAGCTTTTGAAGGAAACCGGCCTCACCGAAATCGAGATCGAGCATAACGGCGCGCGTCTGCGCGTCAGCCGCGGCGGCGGCGTGGCCATGCAAGCCGGCGCCCCTGCACCGGTTGGCCCAGCGGCGGCTCCCGCCGCGTCCGCCTCCGGCCCGCCCGCCGGCGCGGTGCCCTCGCCGATGGTCGGCACCGTCTATCTCGCCCCCGAACCGGGCAAGCCGCCCTTCATCGCGGTGGGCAAAACCGTGAAGGAAGGCGATACGCTGTTCATTCTGGAAGCCATGAAGACCATGAACGCCGTCACCGCGCCCAAGGGCGGCACCGTTCAGGAAATCTGCATCCAGGACGGCACGCCTGTCGAATTCGGTCAGACACTCTGCGTCATTGCCTGAATGAACCGCGCGCACGCCTCTACCAAGTCCTCCATGGCCGGGCATGACCCGGCCATCCAGAGACACGCGCGCGGTGATTGTTTAATCGCTGGATGGCCGGCTCAGGGGCCGGCCATGGCGGAGTTTTCCCCTTCGCCGCCGCAGAAAGTTCTTCGCTAGATGTTCGAAAAAATCCTCATTGCCAATCGCGGTGAAATCGCGCTTCGCGTCATCCGCGCCTGCAAAGAGATGGGCATCTCCACCGTGGCAATCCATTCCACGGCCGACAGCGATGCGATGCATGTCAAGCTGGCGGATGAGAGCGTGTGCGTCGGTCCGCCGGCCGCCGCCCAGTCCTATCTCAGCATTCCCGCCATCATCGCCGCCTGCGAGATTACCGGCGCGGAAGCCATTCACCCCGGTTACGGCTTTCTGTCGGAAAACGCCAAATTCGCCGACATCATCAAGGAGCATGGCCTGACCTTCATCGGTCCCACGGCCGAACATATCCGCATGATGGGCGACAAGATCACCGCCAAGCAGACGGTGAAAGAATTGGGTATTCCCACCGTTCCCGGTTCGGATGGCGAGGTCAGCGATGCCGATGCCGCCGCGCTGGCGGAAAAGATCGGCTATCCGGTGCTGATCAAGGCGACCGCGGGCGGCGGCGGACGCGGCATGAAAGTGGCCAAAAACGCGGGCGAACTTTCTTTCGCGCTGTCCCAGGCCCGCACCGAGGCCAAGGCGGCCTTCGGCAACGACACCGTCTATATGGAGAAGTATCTCCAAAAGCCGCGTCATATTGAAATCCAAATCCTGGCCGACGCCCATGGCAATGTCGTGCATCTGGGCGAACGCGATTGTTCCTTGCAACGCCGCCATCAGAAAGTATGGGAAGAAGCGGGCAGCCCGGCGCTAAACGCCCAGGAACGCGACCAGATCGGCGGCATCGTCACCAAGGCGCTTGGCAAGCTGGGGTATCTGGGCGCGGGCACCATCGAGTTTCTCTACGAAGACGGCCAATTCTATTTCATCGAGATGAACACGCGGCTGCAGGTTGAGCATCCGGTGACGGAAGCCATTACCGGCATCGACATTGTGCGCGAACAGATCCGTATCGCCGCGGGCGCTCCGCTGCCTTTTGCCCAGAAGGACGTCACGTTCGAGGGCCATGCCATCGAATGCCGCATCAATGCGGAAAACCCCTTCACCTTCCGCCCCTCGCCCGGCACCATCACCCAATTCCACACACCCGGCGGGCTGGGCGTGCGCTTCGATTCCGCCATCTATTCGGGCTACCGCTTCCCGCCTTTTTACGACAGTCTGGCGGGCAAGCTGGTGGTGCATGCCAAGAACCGCAACGAATGCCTGTTGCGGCTGCGCCGCGCGCTGGATGAGTTGGTGGTGGACGGCATCGAAACCACCATTCCTTTGTTCCAAAAGCTGGTGCGCGAGCCCGATGTCATCAACGGCGATTATTCCATCCATTGGCTGGAAAAATATCTCGCCCTGCTGGCCAGTAGGTAACGCGGGCCGTTTGCGCTAAGCTCACGCCCACATCAACAAAAGTGGGAGGACGAAATGGGCTTTCTCAGCCGCTATTCCTCGCAAATCCTGGGCATGACCCGGATCGTGGCCGGGCTTTTGTTCCTGGAGCATGGCACCACCAAGCATTTGAATTTTCCCCTGGGCGATATGCATCCCGCCCTCACCTCGCTGCCGGGCATAGCCGGGGTCATCGAGATCGTGGCGGGTACGCTGATCGCCCTGGGATTGTTCACCCGCTGCGCCGCCTTTGTCGCCTCGGGCACCATGGCGTTCGCCTATTTCCTCGCACATGCCCCCAGAAACTTCTTTCCTGTTCACAATGGCGGCGACGCGGCCATCCTGTTCTGCTTCCTGTTCCTGTATCTGGCCGCCGCCGGGCCCGGCGATTTTGCAGTTAACAAGAAATAGCCGTAAAAACCGTAAAATCTCGAGCGGCGCATTCCGCGCCGCGACCATCAGCATCCGACAGATCCCTTCCCCCTTCGGCGCAAAGCGCTAAGAAGGGGGAAGGTGTCGCAGCGAGGTGTCAGCGGAGCTGACCCGAGCTGCGACGGATGGGGGTAAACAAAAGTCGCGCAGGATAGCGCTTCGCGCTATCCTGCGCGCATGCACGGCACCCCCAAACTCACGCCGGAAATCCTGCTGCGCGCCTATGCCGAAGGCCTGTTTCCCATGGCGGAGCGGCGCGAAGATTCCACCCTGTACTGGGTATCGCCGGAAAAACGCGGCATCATGCCCTTGGATCATTTTCACGTGCCCCGGCGCCTGGCGCGCACGGTGCGCGGCGGCACCTTTACCGTCACCGCCGACCGCGCCTTTCTCGATGTAATACGGGCCTGCGCCGCACCCGCGCCGGACCGCCCCGAAAGCTGGATCAATGAGGAGATCGTGCGCCTCTACGCCACGCTGCATTCCAGCGGCCACGCCCATTCCATCGAATGCTGGCAGGATGGCGTCTTGGCGGGCGGGCTTTACGGCGTGCGGCTGGGCGCGGCCTTTTTTGGCGAAAGCATGTTTTCGCGCCGGCGCGATGCCAGCAAGGTCGCCTTGGTGCATCTGGTGGAAGGACTGAAACGCGGCGGATTTACGTTGCTCGACACCCAGTTCATCACGGCGCATCTGGCGCGGTTCGGCGCCATCGAGATCCCGCGCGAGCAGTATTTTCTGAAACTGCAAGCGGCGCTCAACCGCGAAGCGGTATGGCCTTTCTGAGATTCAGGCGCGAGCAATTTTGCGGACTGAGCAGGAGCGCCAAGCGATGTGTGCTTAAACGCACATGAGCGCAGGCGCGACGCACTCAGGACGCAAAAGGGCCGCGCCTCGGGCTCACTGGCCAGCACCTTCGGGTAGCGCTTGAATCCCTTCCTTGTCGGACGAATCCGGCGCCTTGACCTTGACCGGCAGGGCGGCGCTGTTGGCCGCCACCGCCGGCGCCGGCGCATTGTTGCAACTGATCACCCACACATCGTAAAGCGGATGTTCCACCGCATTCAGCCCCGGACTGGAGCCGTACATCCAGCCGGAGAAAATCCGCCGCGCCTTTTGGTCGGGACGGTGATCTTCGATCTGGACGAAGGCCGCGGTTTCCGGCGTTTCATTGGGCGGGGTGGAATAGCAAAAGCGCGCCGTGATGGTGAGGGTGGCGAAGGTGACCTGCCGGCCGATGGGGGCGCTGATATCGGTGGGACGGCCGGTGATCTTGTCCAGGCCCCGCATTTTCAAAAGCGTGCCCCCCTGCGGCGGTGCCGGCGGGGTGTCGGCGAGCGCGCCATTCTGGGCAACAGGAGCGGGCGGTTTGGAGGGAACAGTGCCGGGCGTGGCGGCCCCTTGCGCAAAGGCCGCCCCGGCAATGCCCAGCGGCAGCAACACCGCCGACATCCAGCGCATGATGGTCACGGACCGGCGCCCGGACTCGGCGCTGATTTGGGTTTGGGCGGCTGGTTGGAGGTAGCCGCGCCCGTGGCGAAGCGGCCCACCAGATTCATCACGTCGATCGAACCTTGCGCATTGTCGAAATAGGCCCCGGCCGTCATCATCTTGTCGTCGCCGCCCGGCGTGATGGAAAGATACTGGCTGCCCAGAAAACCCGCCTGGGTCACCAGCACCGAGGAATCCACCGGCAGCTTGATGTCGTCGCGAACATTCATATGCACCGTGACCAGGTAGGTCTTGGGATCCAGGGTCAGATCCGACACGGTACCGATCTTGATGCCGGCCAGCCGCACATCGGTGCCGACCGACAGACCGTCCGCCTTGGGCAGCTTGGCTTTGATTTCATAACCCGACAGACCGCCCGCCCCGGTGCGATTGTAGGTGAAGACAAGAAATCCCACCGCCACGGCGACCACCGCCGCGCCGATCAGGGTTTCGGCGATATTGTTCTGCTGCATGACTCCAGCGCTCATTGTGAATTGGTGCTCATCGAAAAATCCGCGCCTGTTAATCCGGCTTCCAAGCCTGATAGTCGCCCGTGGCGGGCGGGCGGGCACCCCCCTTGGCCAAGCTGCCGCCGGGCCGGTAGGCGCCGTCGGTGCCGGTGAGGTTGGGCTGATGCGGCTGCTCGAACCTGTGGGTTTTCAACGGCGCCCGGGTCGGCGGCTCGGCATAGGTGTGGTGCAGCCAGCCATGCCAATCGGGCGGCACCCGGCTGGCTTCAACAGTGCCATTGTAAATCACCCAGCGGCGCGACGCGTCCTTGTTCTGGTAGTAGCGGTTGCCGAAATCGTCGCTGCCCACTGGCTGGCCATACAGCTTGGTCATCAGCCAGGTGCCCCATGTGGCGGTGTTCCACCAGGAAAAGATCATCTTGAAAAACGGCATACCGCGGGCGCTCGGAAGACTCGGCGGAGACTATAGGCGGCGGCAGGTTTTTGGCCAATGCCGCGGCGCATCAGACTCAAGGCTTTTCGGTTATCCCCAAACCGTCCAAAGCCGTCCGTGACGCTGTGATGAACCGCCGACAAAAAATATTTCGGAGCCTTAATTCCTGTGCCGCTTGACTCGCGGCTTTTTGGGCGGTTCCCACCATACCACATATGGCGGTTAAGGGGTTGGTAACCACTATTCGCTTGCGCCTGCTGTCCCACCGTGTCCATACTTTGGGTCAGTCACCTCTTGTGACCACCAGATTTGGCGACGCCGGCCCCGCCGCAAGCCCTTCTATGAAGGTCTTTGCGGGCGGGGAACTGTCCCCGAAATGGCAGGCAGAGGGGGCTGGGGCCGAACGTTCAACGATTTTTTTGGGGTAACGCCATGCGTATTCGCCGTCACTTCACGGTCGAGGGTCATTCGCCCTATCAGGGCATCGCTTTCAAAAGCGTGGCGAGCGAAATCCGAAACCCGGACGGTTCCATCGTTTTCAGCCAGAACGACATCGAGGTGCCGGAAGCCTGGAGCCAGGTGGCGTGCGATGTGCTGGCCCAGAAATATTTCCGCAAGGCGGGCGTGCCCAAAAGCCTCAAAACCGTGCCCGAAGAAGGCGTGCCGGAATTCCTTTGGAAAAAGCAGGCCAAGGACAGCGGCGTCAACAAGGAAACCACCGGCGAAAAATCCGCCAAACAGGTGTTCGACCGGCTGGCCGGAACCTGGACCTATTGGGGCTGGAAAGGCGGCTATTTTGACTCCGAAGGCGATGCGCGCGCCTTTTACGATGAGCTTTGCCACATGCTGGCGGCGCAGAAGTGCGCCCCCAACTCACCGCAATGGTTCAACACCGGTCTCAACTGGGCCTATGGCATCGATGGCCCGGGCCAGGGTCACTATTATGTCGACCACAAGTCGGGGCGCCTCACCAAATCCACCAGCGCCTATGAGCATCCCCAGCCGCATGCCTGTTTCATCCAGAGCATCAAGGACGATCTGGTCAATGAAGGCGGCATTATGGATCTTTGGACCCGCGAAGCGCGGCTGTTCAAATACGGTTCGGGCACCGGGACCAATTTCTCGCCCCTGCGCGGCGCGCATGAAAAACTGTCGGGCGGCGGAAAATCCTCCGGCCTGATGAGCTTTCTGAAGATCGGTGACCGCGCCGCGGGCGCCATCAAATCAGGCGGCACCACAAGGCGCGCCGCCAAGATGGTGATCGTGGATATCGATCATCCCGACATCGAAGATTTCATCGACTGGAAAGTGATCGAGGAGCAGAAAGTTGCCGCATTGGTGGCGGGCTCCAAGCTCGCGGAACGGCATCTCAAAGCCGTGCTCAAAGCTTGCGTCAATTGTGAAGGCTCGGGCGGAGACTGCTACGACCCGCAGAAAAACCCGGCCCTGCGGCGCGAGATCAAGGCCGCCCGCAAAAGCATGATCCCCGACAATCTGATCGAACGGGTGATCAGCTTCGCGCGCCAGGGCTATGAGGACATCGACTTCCGCACCTATGACACCGACTGGGACAGCGAGGCTTATACCTCGGTGGCGGGACAGAATTCCAACAACAGCGTGCGAGTCACCGACGAATTTCTCAAAGCCGTGCTGGAAGACGGCGACTGGCACCTGACCTATCGCGGCAGCGGCAGAATCGCCAAGACGGTGAAGGCGCGCGAGTTGTGGGAGAAGGTCTCCTACGCCGCCTGGGCCTGCGCCGATCCGGGCATCCAGTTCCACACCAGCATCAATGACTGGCACACCTGCCCGGCGGGCGGCGAAATCCGCGCCTCCAACCCCTGCAGCGAATATATGTTCCTGGACGATACCGCTTGCAATCTGGCGTCGCTGAACCTGATGGCCTTCCGCAAGGCCCCCGCCGGCGAAGCCGGCGCAATAAACGGCAGCAAGGGCTTTGACGTCGAAGCCTTCGAGCATGCCGTGCGGCTCTGGACCATGGTGCTGGAGATTTCGGTTTTGATGGCGCAATTCCCTTCCAAGGAAATCGCGCAACTTTCCTATGACTACCGCACCTTGGGCCTGGGTTACGCCAATATCGGCGGCTTGTTGATGAGCGCCGGCATTCCCTATGACAGCCGCGAGGGCCGCGCTATGGCCGGCGCCATTGCCGCCTTGATGACGGGCGCCTCTTATGCGGCATCCGCCGAAATGGCGGGCGAGCTGGGACCTTTCCCGGAATTCGCCGCCAATCGCGACGCCATGCTGCGGGTGATCCGCAACCATCGCCGCGCCGCCTATGGGGAGGCATCCGGCTATGAGAAGCTCGCCACCCTTCCGGTGCCGCTGGACCACAAAGCCATTTGCGATCCGCATCTGGCGCAGGCCGCCAAGCGCGCCTGGGACGATGCCTTGGCCAAGGGCAAGGAGAACGGTTTCCGCAACGCCCAGGCCACCGTGATCGCGCCCACCGGCACCATCGGCCTGGTGATGGATTGCGACACCACTGGAGTGGAACCGGACTTTGCCCTGGTCAAGTTCAAGACCCTGGCGGGCGGCGGCTATTTCAAGATCATCAACCGCTGTGTTCCCGAGGCCCTGGCCAATCTGGGCTACGGCCAGGCCGAGATCGACGCCATCGTCGCCTATGCCGTGGGCCATGGCACGCTGGAGGATTTCTCGGGGCGCATCAATTATGACGCCCTGCGCGGCAAGGGCTTTGGCGAGGAACAGATCGGCCAGATCGAGGCGGCGCTGGAATCGGCTTTCGATATCCGCTTTGTCTTCAACAAATACACGCTGGGCACCGGTTTCTGCACCCAGGTGCTGAAAATCGAAGCCGCCGCGCTGGATGCGCCCGACTTCGACATGCTGAGGACGCTGGGCTTTTCCAAGGCCGATATCGACGCCGCCAATCTCTATGTCTGCGGCGCCATGAGTCTGGAAGGCGCGCCCTATCTCAAGGAACAGCATCTGCCGGTGTTCGATTGCGCCAATCCCTGCGGGCGCATCGGCAAGCGCGCCTTGAGCGTGGAATCCCATATCCGCATGATGGCGGCGGTGCAGCCCTTTATCTCGGGCGCCATCTCCAAGACCATCAACATGGCGGGCAGCGCCAAAGTCACCGACTGCGGCGAAGCCTATATACTGTCCTGGAAGCTGGGGCTGAAAGCCAATGCCCTGTACCGCGACGGCTCCAAACTGAGCCAGCCGCTGGCGTCGCAGGTCTTTGCCTTTGCCGACAATGAGGAAGACGACGTCCTGCCCGAGGCGCCCCGTGCGGCCGCCCAACAAACCGTGGTCACGGAACGCATTGTCGAGCGGGTGATCGAAAAAATCCGCAGCCATGAGCGCGAACGGCTGCCCCATCGCCGCAAGAGCTATACCCAAAAGGCCATTGTCGGCGGCCACAAGGTCTATCTGCATACCGGCGAGTATGAGGATGGACGGCTGGGCGAGATCTTCATCGACATGCACAAGGAAGGCGCCGCCTTCCGCAGCCTGATGAACAATTTCGCCATCGCCATTTCGGTGGGCCTGCAATATGGCGTACCGCTGGAGGAATTTGTCGAGGCTTTCACCTTCACCCGCTTCGAACCGGCCGGCTTGGTGATCGGCAACGATTCCATCAAGAACGCCACCAGTGTGCTGGACTATATCTTCCGCGAGCTGGGCGTCTCTTATCTGGGCCGCACCGATCTG